>SKGV01000055.1 GCA_007117275.1 Methylophaga sp. | reverse complement strand
ATCTCGATGATTTGCTGACGCAGCTGGATGGACATAGCGTGACGCTTGATTCGGGTGAGGTGATCTTGCAACTGGCGAGCGCACAAGTTACTGAAATTGAAACCGGCTGGCGTTATGATTTTTTGAATTTGATCACCAATCCCAATGTGGCCTATTTGTTATTGATGCTGGGCATTTACGGCTTGATTCTTGAGTTTTATAACCCAGGTGTCGGCATTGCTGGCGTGGTTGGCGTGATTTCATTGCTACTGGCTGGTTTTGCGCTACATATGTTGCCGGTGAATTATGCAGGACTTGCCTTGTTGGTAGTGGGTATAGCCTTGATGATAAGCGAAGCCTTCAGTCCGTCCTTTGGGATACTTGGTATTGGTGGTCTGATAGCCTTTGTGGCGGGTTCTATATTCTTGATGGATAGCGAACTGCCGGCGTATCAGGTTTCTATGCCCTTGATTTTTGCCTTGGCCGCCAGTTCCTTTGCAATATTTGTATTTGTCGTCGGTGCGGCTGTTAAAGCCTGGAAAACTCGTATAGTCACTGGTCAGGAGGCGATTATTGGCGGCCTTGCTGAGGCATTGGTTGATTTTCAGGGGGCAGGCAGAGTCATGGCGACCGGTGAGCACTGGCTTGCGGAGTCCACACAGCCGGTCAAGCGAGGGCAAAAACTTCGAATAACCGGTATCGACGGCTTGATTTTACGGGTAGAACCTAACGAGGAGTAACACAGATGGCGACAATTCTGATCACCCTGGCGGTTGTGTTTATCGCAATTATCGCTAGTGCATTTCGAGTATTACGAGAGTATGAACGGGGCGTTGTGTTTATGTTGGGACGCTTCTATCGGGTTAAGGGGCCTGGGCTTATTGTTATCATCCCGATTGTGCAGCAGATGGTGCGAGTAGATTTGCGGACATTGGTGCTGGATGTGCCATCACAGGATTTGATCACCCGGGATAACGTGTCGGTGCAGGTCAATGCGGTGCTGTATTTTCGGGTAGTTGACCCGGAGCGCGCCATTATCAACGTCGAAAATTTCATGGAAGCCACTGGCCAACTGGCTCAAACGACTTTGCGATCAGTGCTGGGTCAGCATGAGCTGGATGAGTTATTGTCTGAGCGTGACAAGCTTAACAACGATATTCAGGATATTCTGGATCGTCAAACCGATCAGTGGGGCATCAAGGTGGCCAATGTTGAAATCAAGCATGTTGATATCGATGAAAGCATGATTCGGGCAATAGCCAAGCAAGCAGAGGCTGAGCGTGAGCGGCGCGCCAAGGTCATTCATGCTATTGGCGAGGCCGAGGCGGCAGCCAAGCTGGTAGATGCTGCTGAGCAATTGTCACATCAGCCGGCGGCGATTCAGTTACGCTACCTGCAGACCTTGACAGAAATTGCCGGTGACAAGAGCAATACAATTGTCTTTCCGCTGCCGGCCCAACTAATGGATACGCTATCTAGCGTGCTGTCTGGTAAAAAGTGAAGGTTTGATTTTACTGCGGATTAAAGCGCTTTATCTCAACAATAGCTGTCTTCGCTCAGGAGGGGCGGAATGAATGTTGCGCTGATGTTTGAGTACTGGTTAATCACCATCGCGGCCTTGTTTGTGATCGTTAATCCTTTGACGACTAGCTTTGTGTTTGTCTCGTTAATGGCCAAGTCTTCTGAGGCAGCTCGCAAGGTTGTGGCGAGACGTTCCAGTCTTATCGCCACGGCTATCTTTGTGGTGTTTGCATTACTTGGCTCACTGATTTTCAAGATTTTTGGCATTACCTTGGAGGCATTTAGAATCGCCGGTGGCCTGATTTTGTTCGGCATCGCCATGGGCATGATCAGACGCGGCCATGATGAGGGAGAGGAGGTCAGCGGCGATGACCCCTTAGGCGATGGTAAATTCGCCCGTGATATTTCTGTTATTCCACTCGCAATACCTTTTATTAGTGGTCCTGGGTCGATTGCAACGGTGATGATTCTGACCAGCCAGGCGCCGTCGGCTTGGCATCTTATTTTGGTGTTTCTGGCTATTATTATTACCACTGGCGCCTGTTACCTGGCGATGATTTATTCGAATGTGTTGGTGCGCTACCTGGGTGAGACTGGCAAGGAAATCATCACCCGTATCTTTGGCATCATACTGTCGGTCATTGCCGTGCAGTTTGTGATTAATGGTGTTACAGAGGTGTATCGAAATTTATGATTTAACAGCCCAATCGCAAGCGATTTGATGGTGTTGTATCAGACAGCAGCATTAAAACCAAGCTGACGCCAGGCTTCAAACAGGATGACAGCCGTGGCATTGGATAGATTAAGACTACGACTGCCGGGCAGCATTGGGATGCGAAGCTTTTGATCATCCGGCAAACTGTTGAGTACCGTTGCAGGCAGGCCTCTGGATTCAGGACCAAACAGCAACACATCTTCGTCTTTAAAACCGATCTGATGATAATGCCGTTGAGCCTTGGTTGTGCAGGCAAGTAGCCGGCGTTGTCCTGACCATTCACAAAAGGCTTCAAACCCGTCATGCTGCATCACGGCAGCAAATTCGTGGTAATCAAGGCCTGCGCGACGCAGGCGCTTGTCTTCTAATGCAAACCCCAGAGGGGCAATCAGGTGAAGTTGTGCGCCGGTGTTAGCGCAGAGCCGGATGATGTTGCCCGTGTTGGGGGGGATTTCAGGCTCATACAGTGCTACATGCAACACAGTCAGAGTTGACTGAGCCGCAGGGCGGGATCAACGTAGAGTGTCAGCTGTTGTCCTGGATGCAGCATGCTGCGCTCGGTCAGGTTATTCCATTCACGAACATTCGACATGCTGACGTTGAAACGTCTGGAGATTTTCCACAGTGAATCGCCATTGCGGATGGTGTAGTTGACGAGACGTAAGCCGTTTAAACTGTCGCTAGCTTGATCGCGGTTTAACCAGATGACCAACGCTTCGCCTGTGTGCAGCATGTCAAGCGGTTGTTTATCGTTCCACCTAGCGAGTTGGTCAACGTCTACATTGTGGCTTCGGGCAATATTCCACCATGAGTCACCCGCTTGCACCGTGTAGGTGATTTTTTTGCCTTCAGGCGCAGCATTACTGATACGTGTGTTTGCCTTTTCCCCAGAAACTGGAATCAGCAATTGCTGACCAACACGAATCAGGGTGCTAGACAGTTCATTGGTGTCTTTGATCGCGCTGACGGTCGTGTTGTATCGGTTGGCAATCACTCCAAGTGATTCACCGGAGGTGACTTCATGGCTGGCCCATTGAATCCGCTCGTTCGCAGGTAAGGCTGCCAGTGCCCGTTTAAAGATAGGCGCTCGTTCCAAGGGCAAGGCAAGCTGATGTGGACCCTCTGGGGCCGTTGCCCAGCGATTAAAGCCAGGATTAAGCTGATAGATTTTATCAACACTGATGTCGGCCAATTGGGCGGCCAGAGTGAGATCGATTTGCGAACCGACATCAACAACGGTCAAATAAGGTTCATTGCTGATGGCCATCAGGTTGAGTTCATAGCGTTCTGCAAACTTGACCAGGTGAGACACTGCAAGCAGTTTTGGTACGTAATTCTGGGTTTCATTGGGCAGTTCGAGCGACCAAAAATCTGTCGGCAGACCCTCGGCGGCATTACGGCGGACGGAGCGACCAACTGTCCCTTCCCCGGCGTTATAGGCGGCCAGCGCCAGTTCCCAGTCGTTAAAATCGTTGTATAGCTTTTCAAGATAGCTCAATGCAGCATCAGTGGATGCGATGATGTCTCTGCGACCGTCATACCACCAGTTTTGGTCGAGACCAAAAACCCGGCCAGTTCCCGGGATAAACTGCCAGATCCCCGCCGCTTGGCTACTGGACAGGGCAAAAGGTTCATAGCTGCT
>SKGV01000118.1 GCA_007117275.1 Methylophaga sp. | reverse complement strand
TAGGTGTCTTTGTCAGATTTGGATTTATCGACCAGATACGTCTCTATTTTGCTGCGGATGGTGTTTTTGCTGTCGTCAACCAAGTTAAATTGAACACCGATGCCAGCAGTTTTATTGTTTTGTGCACCCTTGGGAGTAACCCAAACAACAGTGCCTGAGACGGGTATTTTGTCCGGCTCATCCAACAGGCTAAGCAAAACAGAGACTTCCTCGCCGATTTGATAAGGCTGGTTGGTAGGAATGAATAATCCACCATTTTTCAGAAAAGGCATGAATGAGTGATAGAGCATATCCTCATCAATGATTTTGAAAGCCAAAATATCTTTGCGCGGATGACTGCTACTGCTCATTTAAGTTTACCTGACTGCTTGTTTTGTGCGAGGTGATTTGCACGATGGACACCATAAAGTCTTCAATTAACAATATCTTGTTGAAGTTATTTTGAGACGATATTAGCTTTATTGTGGCAGTGATGCAATCCAGAACACGCCACAATTGCTGTGCTTGCAAGCCTGATGAAGGGTGTTGACCGCTGACTAACGTGGCTTTAATTTGCTCACTGACCCAACGCTGAAGCTGTTGAAACAGTAAGGATAAATCAAGGTTTTGCCAGTCTTGGGCCAGCTGAATGATGTTGCCCTGCCCCTTGATAAGCTGGTCAAAGTCTCGCGCTGCCTGATTCAGTGACTCAAGACTTCCATGTTCAATCATCCGTTTGATTTGCAGTGGTGCGCCACCGGTCAATGCATGAAGTCTGACAAGATCGTCTTCATCCGGTGACATTGCATGGGCTGACAGCCATTGGCGGCTTTGTTCAATATCCGCGGAACTTATGTTTAATGTCTGACAGCGGCTGCGAATAGTGATCGGTAAGTGCGATGTGCTGTCACTGACCAGCATTATCAAAGTATTGGCTGGCGGCTCCTCGAGCAGTTTCAATAAACTGTTACTGGCATTGAGGTTCATGGCATCTGCCGGATGAATAATCACCGTTTTCCATTGACTGATATTGGGGGTTAAGGCTTGCTTGTCTTTTAACTGGCGAATTTGGTCGACTTTGATGACTTTGCTGGATTCTTCTGGGCCTATGTAAAGGTGATCGGGATGTGTGCCAGCCAGCATCAGTTGGCAGCTATGGCACTGTCCACAGGCTTGGTGATGATTTGGCTGGAGGCAGAGCATAGTGCTGGCAAGTTGCTGGGCAAAATCGGCCTTTGCCAGCCCAGTTACGCCCGCGATAATCAGTGCATGGGGCATGCGCTGGTTGTCGAGCATAGTTTGGATGTGCTGCCAAGCTGTCTGATGCCAAGAATATAATGGGTTCATGTTAAGCGCAGCTTATCCAGTGCTGCCCGAACAGCCGTCCCGACTGAAATTAAGGAGGCGGATGCATCTATGACATGGAGACGATCCGGCGCTTGTTTGGCTCGTTGTAGATAACAGTGACGAATTTTTTCAAAAAACTCGATTTTTTCTTGCTCAAAGCGGTCCAGTGCTGCTGCTCTTTGATGCACGCGTTGTTGACCGGTTGCAACAGGCAAATCAAACAACAGGGTCAAATCGGGCATGAGTCCTTGTAATGTCCAGTCTGCAAGCATTTGAATACGTTGCTCGGTGACACCACGCCCACCACCTTGATAGGCAAATGTCGCATCGATAAAACGATCTGAGATCACCCATTGCCCGGCATTGAGTGCAGGTAAAATTTTAGTGTTGAGATGCTCCGCTCTGGCTGCAAACATCAGTAACAATTCGGTATCAATGTGCATGCCGGATTGACGGGGCTTAAGCAGAATTTCCCGAATCTCTTCTGCCAAAGGTGTACCACCAGGTTCTCGAGTGATGATGTGCGGTATTTGATGTGTGTCCAGATACTCACTGATCACACTCATCTGGGTGGATTTTCCAGCCCCTTCGATGCCCTCAATGGAAATAAACTTACCTTTCATTGATACGCTGCCGATAAACGCGAACTGCACGATTGTGTTCTTCGAGTGTGGCCGAAAAAGTATGACGACCGTCAGCTTCACCAGTGGCGACAAAGTATAGGGCATCACCATCGGCGGGGTTAAGCGCCGCTTCAATAGATTCTCTGCTAGGTAGTGCAATCGGTGTCGGTGGCAGACCAAAACGGGTGTAGGTGTTATAGGGCGTATCTGTAGTGAGATCACTACGTCGAATGACGCCATCATAGCGATCACCCATGCCGTAAATCACCGTTGGGTCTGTTTGCAATCGCATTCGTTTTTCCAGTCTTCTGACAAAAACACCGGCAATCTGAGGTCTTTCATCCGGCACGCCACTTTCTTTTTCAATAATTGAGGCCATGATCAGTGCTTCATAGGGCGTTGTGTAAGGTAGATTGTCGGCACGTTGCTCCCAGAGCTCATTGAGCGTGCTCATCATGCTTCGATGGGCACGTTTAAGAAACTGAACATCACTTGTTTCAGCCGGGAAATGATAGGTTTCCGGCAAGAACCAGCCTTCGGGATGGGTATCTTCTGATTTACCTAATGCAGCCATCACAGCCTCGCTGGTGAGAGGCGTTAACGTTTGGCGAATTTTCGGGTGTTCGGCCAGCTGGTCCAGTAATTGTTGGCTTGTGCTTCCTTCAACAATCGTCAGCGGATATTGGACCACTTTGCCTTCGATGAATTGCGCCAATAACTCCGGCAAGGTCGAGCCCGGCCTTATCCGGTATTCGCCGGCTTTGATGAGATGTGCATTACCTTGAAGGCGACCATAGATATCCAAATAAAAACTCGGCAGGTCACTCAGGCCTTGCTGGCGTATCGCTTGACTGATGCGGCTGAGGTTGGCACCGCGTTGTACAGTAAAAATCAGCTCATCAGATTCAACGTGTACCGGACTGGTCAAGAATCTTTGGTATTCAGACCAGACAAACAGTACTGGCGAAACGATCACAACAAGCAGTATTACCAGCTTGATTTTAAATGAAATTTTCATATTCTATTCATGTTTTTTTGAGCCAGTAGCAATGCATCTGACAGTTGTCTTCGGCTAAATGTTTTTTGCAAAGCAGGAATCGCACGTACTGGCCAAATGCCAATCAGACTATTGCAGACAAACATTTCATCGGCATTGAGCAGGTCGTTTTGGCTGATCTCAACAATGTCACAGCGAATACCTAGATCGCCAGCCAAATTGATGATTTTTTCGCGCATGATGCCGCAAATACCTGCATTGTCGAGTTTCGGTGTTTTGAGCGCACCGTTGTTGACGATAAAGACATTGGACATGGTGCCTTCAATCAGCCGTCCCTGTGTGTCAAACATTAAGCCCTCTGCAAACTGTTCATCCTGCCACTCGGATCTGGCTAAGACTTGTTCGAGCCGATTCAAGTGTTTGATGCCAGCCAGCGCCGGGTTGATGGAAAGTCTATAACTGCAGACAAATAGTTCAATGCCGTGTTGGTCATATGACTCGGGATAAACGGGCATGGGATGGGTGGACAGAATTCGTGTCGCGTGCATCTCAGGCGCGAAGCGATAACCGCGACCACCCTCACCCCGAGTGATGATAATTTTGATGACTTGATCAGCCTGCAGTTCGGCCAATAAGTTATCTAATTCGCGCTGCAATGTTGGGAGATCAAGCTGGATTTTTAAGCGTTCACAGCCCAGCATGAGTCGCTGCAAGTGAGCTTGTAAAAACTCGGCTGTGCCGTTGCGAAAGGCGATTGATTCAAACACACCATCGCCGTATTGCACGCCACGATCCTGAACATTGATTCTGTTGTCCGGCTCGCCGTTAATCAGAATCATCTGCTCAGCCTCGAATTAACTGATTTTTTTGAAAATAACGGTACCGTTGGTGCCACCAAAGCCGAATGAGTTTGACATGGCAACGTCAATTTTCATCTGTCTGGCAGTGTG
>SKGV01000082.1 GCA_007117275.1 Methylophaga sp. | reverse complement strand
CGTAACAAATTGCTGATCAATATTTGTAACACGCGCTCAGGAGCAATTACGCTCAACATGCCTGCCTCTTCAACGTTTACCGTAATCGATTTATCGTGATAGATGATTTTCAGGGTTTCTAACTCAGAGGTGATCAAATCATTCACCATCACTCGCTGCTGTGGCAGGCTTTGACCTTGCTCACGCGCCAAAATCAACAAGGTTTCAATCAGCGCTTCCATATCATAAAGCGTGCGATACATGCGATTGACTTGCGGGCTGGCGCTGTCACCATATTTACGCTCAATCACTTCCAGCGCACTGCGCAGAACGGCAATCGGGGTACGCAGTTCATGACTGGCGTCGCGGGTAAAATTCCGCTCGCGTTCCACAAAGGAATCCAGTCGCTCCGTGAAGCTGTCCAAGGCACTGACCAAACTTGCCACTTCGTCATCAGTGATATCGCGGACAGATCCCAGATCAAGACGCGCTAAGTGACCATCTTTGAAGTCCACCTCACTGACTGCACGTGCCAGTTGCACTATCGGGGATACAGCCTGATGCGACTGTCGATAGGCAAACCACGCCAACAAGTACAACACGACCAACACGGCAGCCAACGGCATAATGCCAAACACCAACGCCAACCTAGATACCTTCACTTCATCAAAAAGCAAAAACAATCGCTGTCCATTGTGATCGTCAACAAAAACTATCGGCACCAGCTTATCCATGGCAACACGATGCATACCGGGTGAGAGTTCTTTGAGTGGTTCCGGAATCGAAGTGGCATCCCCTGCCACCATCATGTAAGACTTCAAGTTCATAGTGTTGGGCAGTGCAAATTGTGGATTAGCATCACGCATCTGCCAGAAATAATCCGCTTCACCTTGCAGCGCAGCTCTAACCAAAATTCCTTCCAGCGTGAGTTTTGCCGCATAGATACCTGCCAACGTCACCAAGCTTATCAAGGCAATCTGTAGCAGAAACACCCTGACTAGCTTACGTTGCAGGGTATTGTTGGAAGGCTGTTGTTTCAACTCAATTCAACCGTTTGGTGAACAAATAGTGCCCAACCATCCATTCGCTCCCCCCTCGATAGCCAAACAGTTCTGCACACGCCATAAAAAATAATCGCCAACGCTGCAACCAGATGCTGCCTTGGCCTTGGCCATATAACTCATCGAACATGTGTTTGATTTGTGTGCTGTGCTGGTCGGTATTATCAAGCCAGGCTTCTGCTGTTTTCTGATAGTGTTTTCCGTTAACTAACCACTGGCGCTCGATGCGCAGCGACTCCTGAAAATGCAGCAGCGTATCGGCAGATGGCATCAAGCCGCCGGTAAAGAAATAGCGCCCCATCCAGTTGTCTTCACCTTCCGTCTCGAAGGGATAGACCACTTCACGATGACAAAAAATGTGCACAAACAACTTACCCTCGGCACGCAGCCAGCCAGAAATTTTTTCAAATAGCTTCTGGTAATTGCGCATGTGCTCAAACATTTCAATCGACACCACGCGATCGAACTGCTCACTCAGTTCCAAAGCGTTGACATCGCAGGTGATGATGCGAAGGTTACTGAGGCCGCGTTGCATTGCCAGACGTTCGATATGCTGCCGCTGAGAATGAGAGTTAGAAACCCCGGTAATGCGCGAACGTGGGAATTTTTCCGCCATGAACAAAGACAGCGATCCCCAGCCACAGCCTAGCTCAAGGATATCCTGACCATTTACCAACTCAGCTCGCTCGACATACTTTTCAAGCATGGCATGCTCTGCTTCATCTAGATTAAGTGTGTAATCATCCCACCAGCAACTGCTGTATTTAAGGTGCTTGCCCAATGCCAGTTGGTAAAACGCTGCTGGAACTTCGTAATGCTGTTCATTGGCCGCAGCGGTTTCAATTGCAATCGGGCTTTCACGCAACAGACTGATTTGATTGTTTTTCTGTTGACTGAATGTTTCCGGATCATGAGCAAACTCATCGGCCAGCCGCTGTTTAAGCAGCTTGCGAATACCCACCCGCACCAAGGCATCGGGTATCAAGCCTTTTTCGGCAAATTGAATCAAACTCATGAGCGTTTCCTCCAGGGAATGAAAGGGCTGGTAGTTTGTTGATACCGACGATAAGCATCACCGCGGCTTCGAAGTGCCTGTTGTTCTGTGTAAGGAATACCACTGATGAAATACAAAAACGCCAGCATGACCAGTGGCGCCAGCCACAGCCAAGCGCCATAGCTCAGGCCAACCGCTAAGATCGGATAACTAAACCAATGCAGCCATTCAAAAAAATAATTGGGATGCCGTGAGTAGCGCCAGAGCCCTACTTCACACACCTTGCCTTTGTTGGCAGGATCCGTACGAAAAGCATGCAACTGCTGGTCCGCAACATGGACCCCGACAAATGCCACCAGGGCTAACACCACCGCCAACAAATGTTGTGGCTGAAGCTGCTCGATATGACCATTGGCGATGACCCAGGCCGGCAAAGCTAGTAACCAAGCCAACAAAGCTTGTGCCAGAAAAAACCAAAGTAGCTGTTTATCCGCACTCGCGCCCCAGTGTTGTCGCAAATAGGCATAGCGACCATCTTCAGCTTCTGCTAGAACACGCCGTGCTAAATGCCAGCTCAAACGCAAATACCAGCCACCCATAATGACGGCTATTAATAACCTAAGTACAAGACTGCCATCGGAAAACACAGCATAAACAATGGCAATGAGTCCAAGATTAAATGCCCACAACACATCTACAATGCCTGCATTTTGCTGCCGGCATTGCCAGAGCCAACCTGCAAACATCACCGCCAATGCCAAAAAAAGACTAAACCAGAGCATTTTTCTGTTCCTGTTCTTGTTGGTGCCAAATTCTAGCCAGCATTAACAGACCCGGAACCACCACGGCCCAGGCAATGGCTAATCCAGCCAGCAAGGCTGGTGTATCCAGCCAGACCAATGCCCCAAGTCGTTCTCCGGCGTAGTAAGACAGCGGTCCACCAATGGCTGAAAACGCAGCAGCCATGCCTAGCTTGGTCTGCATCCAGCCCAATGAATGATTCAGCACTAATGCAAAGTTGATCCACAGGCATAAAATCCAGATGGGTGCAGTGTGACTCGCCACCTGCTCGTTGAACACCAGCCAGCCCATTGCTGGCCAAAAACTGTCGAGCATTAGCCCCACTAGCAATGCGGTAATCACTAATCTAAAGTCTGTGCGACGACTGTTGGAATAGTAAAAATGAATCAGTAAAAACCCCGTGCTGTAGAGCACGGCAATGCGACTGTCAGGCACACTGCCGGCAATCACACATACCAGCCAACCGACTTGAAACAGTACAAAATTAACCAACTTGGACATGCGCAGGCACCCACTGTGAACGACGGTTTTCAGGTTTGCTGAACAGCAAATGCACATCGCTGATACTTCGCTCAATAAAGCCACCTTCGCAGTAGCACAAATAAAACTCCCACATGCGGATAAACTGTTCCGGATAGCCAAGCGCTCTGACCTGGTCGAGCTTAGTCATAAATCGCTGCCGCCAGAGGTTAAGTGTTTGCGCATAACTGGGGCCAATATCCTCAAGGTTAATCAGACGAAGTTCAGCTTTTGCCGCCGCTTGACTCAGTACCGTGACACTGGGAATGAAACTGCCCGGAAAGATATATCGCTTGATGAAGTCAACCTGTTTGACCGCTTGCGAGTAGCGATGGTCTTCAATGGTGATAGCCTGAATAATTGCCAGCCCGTCCGGCTTGAGCAGTGCCGAGCATTTTGCAAAATAACCCTCAATAAAGTGATGCCCCACCGCTTCAACCATTTCGATGGATATCAACTTGTCATACTGCCCCTGCAAATCACGGTAATCTTCGAGCAGCACGGTGATACGATCCTGCAAACCAGCACGTTTGATGCGCGCCTGTGTGTAGTCGAATTG
>SKGV01000101.1 GCA_007117275.1 Methylophaga sp. | reverse complement strand
TTACTTTCGCTTAAATAATAAATCCCAAACACCGTGCCCAAGACGCTGGCCGCGTTGTTCAAATTTGGTCAATGGACGATAGTCTGGTCTGGCAATATAAGCGCCGTCAGGGGCGCTGTTCACAAAGTCATCGCTCGCAGATAAGTCGTCTAACATTTGTTCAGCATAGTCTTGCCAGTCAGTCGCCATGTGCAGATGACCACCAGATTTAAGTTTTTTGGCCAGCAGATTGACAAACACCGGTTGAATAATCCGGCGTTTATGGTGTCTTTTTTTGTGCCAGGGGTCGGGAAAGTACAGTTGAACGCGATCCAAGCTTTGATTTGCAATTCTTGTTTTAAGAAGCTCCACGGCATCCGTGCAAGCGACACGCAGATTGCTCAGCTCATGCTGTTTGATAAGATTAAGTAGCTGACCGACACCAGGACGATGTACTTCAACGCCAATAAAATCTGCATCTGTCTGCTTGGCGGCCATTTCAGCCAGTGAACTGCCATTGCCAAAACCAATTTCGAGCACTCTACTGGCCGTTCTGCCGAATAACTGGTCAAAGTTCAGCTCAGGCCCAGTGTCTTCGATGCCAAACAATGGCCATAAATCATCCAGTGCTTTTTGTTGGCCGGGCGTTAATCGACCTTCTCTACGCACAAAGCTGCGAACGGTTCGCATGGATTTGCTTTCAGTCATGATGCGGTGATTCCAGTGGAAAACAGTATCAAACAAACGGCACATCATACCGGAGAAGTGGACTGAAATCGTCGTTATGTCGCAGGCTATTTTGTTAAGCGGGCTGTTGATGACCGTGCGACAAAAACGATTTCGGGCTATAATAACCGCCCTGTAGAAAATTCTGACGGGTTATTGTTGCTGAACATTGGCAGCGCTCAACCCACATTTCGACAAGCACTTATGAGAGAGATTTTATGGTTCATGCAATATTGGATGCGGTCACAAAAGATGTGATCGAACGCAGCGAAAAGACCCGTGAAAGCTATTTACAGCGTATTGACGATGCTGTCAGCAAAAAGCCTCACCGTGGCGTACTTGGCTGCGGTAACCTAGCTCACGGTTTTGCTGCATGTTCAACCTCAGACAAGGAAGATCTGGCCGCCGACAAAAAAGCCAATATTGCGATCATATCCTCATACAACGACATGCTCTCTGCTCATCAACCGTTTGAGACGTTTCCAGCAATCATCAAAGAAGCTGCCAAGCAAGCCGGTGGCGTTGCGCAGTTCGCTGGCGGTGTTCCAGCGATGTGTGATGGTATTACCCAAGGTCAGCCGGGCATGGATTTATCGTTGTTTAGCCGCGATGTCATTGCCATGTCCACAGCGATTGGCATGAGTCACAACATGTTCGATGCCGCCTTGTATCTGGGTGTGTGTGACAAGATCGTCCCGGGTTTATTAATCGGCGCATTAAGTTTTGGTCACTTGCCTGCTGCATTTGTCCCCGCAGGTCCAATGCCAAGCGGATTACCCAACAAAGAAAAAGTACGTATCAGACAACTGTATGCAGAAGGCAAGGTAGGTCGTGATGAGCTGCTCAAAGCCGAGTCCGACTCTTACCACAGCCCGGGTACCTGTACCTTTTACGGCACCGCAAACAGCAATCAAATGATGGTTGAAATGATGGGCCTGCACTTGCCGGGCAGCTCTTTCGTCAACCCGAACACACCGCTTCGTGATGCGCTGACCGCTGAGGCAACCAAGCAAGTACTGAAATTCACCGCCATGGGTGATGATTTCCGTCCAATAGGGCATCTGATCAACGAAAAAGCCATACTCAATGCGTTGATTGGGCTTCTGGCAACAGGTGGATCAACTAACCACACCATTCACCTGGTCGCGATTGCGCGTGCTGCAGGTGTGATTATTAACTGGGATGATTTTGACCGTCTCTCTAAAGTAATTCCTTTGTTGACCCGCATATACCCTAATGGCAGCGCTGATGTGAATCACTTCAATGCGGCGGGCGGTATGGGCTTGTTGATTCGCGAGCTGACCAATCATGGCCTAATGCACGAAGACATCATTACCATCGGTAATGACAAAGGCATGAAGCAATACACCCAAGAGCCAAAACTTGTCGATAACCAACTGATCTGGGAAGAGGGCACAGACGTGTCGCTCGATACTTCAGTGGTCAGCAGCGTGGAAAAACCGTTCGCCACAACAGGCGGATTGCACCTGATTAAAGGTAATCTTGGTCGCGGTGTCTCGAAAATCTCTGCCGTTGATCCTGAGCATCAAGTTGTTGAAGCACCGGCGGCGGTATTCGATGATCAAAACGATGTGGTTGAGGCATTCAAACGTGGTGAGCTGGATCGCGACGTAGTTGTGGTGCTGCGATTCCAAGGACCAAAAGCCAATGGCATGCCAGAACTGCACAAAGTTACTCCACCGCTCGGTGTGCTCATGGACCGCGGTTTTAAAGTGGCGCTGGTCACAGATGGCCGTATGTCAGGTGCTTCAGGTAAAGTTGCCTCAGCCATCCACCTGAGTCCTGAGTGTGTTGATGGCAGCATGCTGACCAAAGTCCGTGATGGGGATTTGATTAGACTGAACACGCAAACGGGTGAACTCAACGTATTGGTCGATGAACAAGAGCTAAATTCTCGGGTCGCCTCTGTCATGGCCAATACGGATCATCACTATGGCTGTGGTCGTGAGTTGTTTGACAGTTTCCGTCGAGCAGTGTCAACGGCAGAAAGCGGTGCCAGTAACATGTTTAATAACGAATAATTCGGAAAGTCTAACTCATGACAACAAGAACAATTCACGAAATTATGCGGATTTCACCCATTGTACCGGTGATGGTCATCAACAATCTTGAACACGCTGTGCCACTGGCCAAAGCCTTGGTCAAGGGTGGGCTAAAAGTATTGGAAATCACCCTGAGAACTGATGCAGCGCTGGAATCAATCCGCCGTATCAAGGCTGAGGTGCCAGAGGCTATTGTCGGTGCGGGTACTATTATCAACATCGACACGCTCAATGCAGCCATTGAAGCGGGCGCGGAGTTTATTGTTAGTCCCGGCACGACTGATAGTTTGATTGATGCCGCCCTGAAAACAGGTGTGCCATTGTTGCCCGGCGTAGCCAACCCAAGCGAAGCAATGCGATTGCTTGAGCGTGGCATTACTGCAATGAAGTTTTTCCCGGCAGAAGCTGCGGGCGGTGTGCCGATGCTCAAATCGATTGGTGCACCCATTCCACAAATCACCTTTTGCCCAACGGGCGGCGTAAGTCAGAAAAATGTTGCCAATTATTACAGTCTCTCTAACGTGGCCTGTGTGGGTGGTTCATGGATGTGCGCGGCGTCATTGGTCGATGCCGAAAACTGGGATGAAATTACCCGCTTATCTGCCGAAGCCATTCAGCTTGCGACCAGCTAAGTAACATTTAAACGCAATAAAAAACCCGGCAATGCCGGGTTTTTTATTGTCTGTTGTTCAGCGATTTGCCGGATCAGGGTTTTGTAATTTCAAACATAGCGCGATCCACGCCGACATTGGCATTGTCTGCATCAAAGATATAGACAATGGCTTTGTAGTGGCCAGCCTCAGGCAATTCAAGCTGTGTGCTGAACAAACCCACCGGCCCGGTAAATGCCAAATCGACCTCAGTCACTTTTCGTTCATCCTGCATGATGATGGCTTTGACTTCATAATTGGCAGGGTCCCAAAGACCATCAGCTCTGATTGGGCAACCACACATCAAGGCAGCCTTGGCAAGTATTTCCACCTGACCGTTTTCAGTCACACTTGCCCAGGCGTCGATAATAAAGCCTGGTAGGGTAAGGATTAGGCCATCATCAAGCATATGTTTACCAGGCACAACCCAGCTGGTGACGGAGGTTTCTTGCAGCGACTGTCGGTGGCCATAGGGACCAATCGCTGTAAAACGCAGCAG
>SKGV01000020.1 GCA_007117275.1 Methylophaga sp. | reverse complement strand
GAGACATTATAGTGCATCGAGTATGACCTCTGTTGCGTTCGTGGCTCAGCAAGAAACTCGGAAACTTCTATGTTCGAAGCAGTAAAATGCCAAGGTGTCGGTTTACGAGTTATCTTCTGCGTGAACGTGATGCCTTGCCTTTGGTCGATTTGGGGCGCGTGTGTTGAGTTTTGAACTGAGTGGTCTTCGCCGCCGGGTTTGCTTTTCGACTGATACGTTTTCCTTCACCAGCAGCACCGGTTCCTGCAGGTTGAAAGGTCGGGATTAGGTGTTTTTTTCCATTGCCGATAAGATCCGCCCGCCCCATACGTTTTAATGCATCACGTAACATCGGCCAGTTTTCCGGATCGTGATAACGCAAAAAGGCTTTGTGCAATCGGCGTACTTTTAGGCCTTTGGGAACGCTGATATCTCCACCCTTTCTTCGAACCTTATGCAAGGTGTCCTTGCCCGAATGATACATCGCAGCCGCAGCCGACATCGGTGATGGTAGATAGGCTTGCACTTGGTCAGCACGAAACCCGTTATATTTGAGCCATAGCGCAAGATTCATCATATCTTCATCAGAAGTGCCCGGGTGCGCTGCGATGAAGTATGGAATTAGGTACTGCTCTTTGCCTGCGGCCTTGGAGTATTTATCAAACATGGCCTTGAACTTGTCATAGGTGCCAATGCCCGGTTTCATCATCTGTGCCAGTGGACCATTTTCAGTATGCTCAGGGGCAATTTTCAGATAGCCCCCAACATGATGTGTGACCAGTTCTTTTACATACTCTGGCGAGAGCACCGCAAGATCGTAGCGCAGCCCTGAGGCAATCAATATTTTCTTGATTCCAGGCAATTGTCGAGCACGCCGATATAAATGAATCAGCGGCGTATGGTCGGTATTGAGATTTTTACAAACGCCTGGAAATACACAGGAAAGTCGTCGGCAGCTCGCCTCTATTTCTGGATCATTACAGGCAAGACGATACATATTGGCAGTCGGACCGCCCAAATCCGATATAACACCGGTAAAGCCGGGAGTGGTGTCGCGAATGGCTTCAATCTCGCGAATAATCGAATCTTCGCTGCGGCTCTGAATAATGCGGCCTTCGTGCTCGGTGATTGAACAAAAAGTACAGCCACCAAAACAGCCGCGCATGATATTCACTGAAAAGCGAATCATTTCATACGCCGGTATGTTTTGTTCGGCATAAGACTGATGTGGAACCCGGCTGTAGGGCAAATCAAACACCGCGTCCATTTCCTTTGTGGTTAAGGGAATTGGCGGTGGGTTTAACCAGACATCCTGCTCACCGTGTTGTTGAACCAATGCGAGAGCATTGCCGGGGTTTGTTTCTAGATGAAGAATTCTGGAGGTGTGGGCATAAATTATCGGATCGTCTTTGACCTGCTCATAAGCCGGCAGGCGGATCACTGTTTTATCGGCATTGCGCGGCGATACTCGATGGATTCGAATAACGTTAGCTGCCGAGGTATTCTGCTCAGTTTGACTGGACTCACGCGACTTATCGCAGCTTTCCTCGGTTTGCATTTGATACGGATCAATCGGTGGATTGAGCTTACCAGGCGTATCGACACTGGTAGAGTCTTTTTCCCACCAGCCCTCCCGGCGCGCATGCTTGGTTAAAAAGGCTGTACCGCGAATATCGTTGAGTGCTTTTACTGGCTCCCCTGCCGCTAAACGATGTGCAATCTCGACAACTTGTCGTTCACCATTACCGTAAACCAGCAAATCTGCCTTTGCATCCATGATGACACTTCTGCGTACTTTTTCAGACCAATAGTCATAGTGGGCAATGCGCCTCAGGCTAGCTTCAATACCGCCAATAACGATGGGCACATCCCTGAAGGCTTCTCGACAGCGTTGGCTATAAACAACAACACTGCGGTCAGGGCGCTTGCCTCCCTCGCCACCGGCAGTGTATGCATCATTACGACGTATTTTTTTATCGGATGTGTATCGATTGACCATCGAATCCATATTGCCGCCAGTCACCCCGAAAAACAGATTCGGTTTACCAAGCCGCGCAAAATCTTTGGCACTGGTCCAGTCCGGCTGAGAGATGATGCCAACCCGAAAGCCCTGAGACTCCAGCAACCTGCCTATCAGCGCCATGCCAAAGCTTGGATGGTCAACATAGGCATCTCCGGTGACAATGATAATGTCACAACTGTCCCAACCGAGCTGATCCATTTCCGCACGTGAAACGGGTAATTGCGGAGCAACACCAAATCGGTGGGCCCAATATTTACGATAGGAAAATAAATCAGGTGCGGCTTGCATACGACCTCAGCCAGTCAGGACATAAACGCTGATTCTAGCAAATAATGCTGAAATGCCGGTGACTGATTGCGGTGACTATTCGACGATGGTGATATTGACACCCTCACTGATATACATCAGCAACTCTTTGACTTCGTGATTGCGCATGGCGATACAGCCTTGAGTCCAATTGGCGATGTCGTGAATGTTCAACCTTTCCTCGGTTTCCTCGCCAATACCATGTATGCCAATGGCCCCGCCTAGTGGCGTGTTTTGTGGTGGTAGGGTTCCGGATACATGCGCTTGCAAGATCTCCCGATATTGCTCACGTGTAATGAGACCATTTCTGAGGCCTATGCGGGCGTCATCCATGTTGGGGTAATTCATTTGTAAAAACGTATGCCATTGAGCGCTGGGACGCACTTGCATGATCCGATAGGTACCCAGGGGCGTTCGACGGTCACCTTCCATCTGTTTGTGTTGACGTCCACCACTGCCGAGGGCAACCCGAAATGTTCGCAAGGTGAGATCGTCTTGTTTTACCAGTAGTTTGTTCTGTGAGTGCACGACTACAAGCTCCACTCTGCTGGCATGTGCTATGCTCAGTGTCGCAAAACAGTAACATGCCAGTATCAGCCATAAACCCAACTTCATCGACCCACCTCTTCAACGAAAAACCAGCCTGATTTGTACAATATAGTGTCTTTATTTTTCATACATTTCAATACACTGAAAGATAAAATTAGAGCACATTATCACCCAAGCCAACGACTTAGAAACGTTGTATTTTGCCGCAACAACATTTGAGAGGATTTGAGCAAGTCGGTCTGGTAGTGCGTGTCCATCATCTCAATCTCCTGGCGTTGTTTCCTGAGTGCCGTCAAATCAAACACTTGATGACGCGCAAAGGCAATAACATTGCCCTTGTCTTCAACCGGCAAAACCAGTGAATTGTCTGCAAAACTTCGGTTAATGCGTTGCATGATCAGGTTAAATCCGGGGCGATCTGTTCCCCATAAATTGCTGGCCATAACGCCCTGTTCACTGAGTATTCCTGCACAGGCATCAAAAAAAGGTTGCTCACCAACACTGCTCGCCATGCCTTCGTGATCAAACGCATCCACTAAAATCAGGTCGTAACTCTGCTCACCTAGATAATGCTGCTGACTGGCGTGGCCAAAAGCATCGGCTTTTTTGATTGATAACCTTGGGTCGGCAGTCACTGCAAAATATCGCTGAGCAACGTCAATCACATCTTGTCGATACTCAACCACCTCGATCTGACAATCAGCTAAGTGATGCAGTAAAAATTTGACCAAGGAGCCACCACCAAGACCAATTGCCAATACTCGCTTAGGATTGGTGCAAAATAACAGACACGCCATCATGGCCCGGGTATAACTTAACTCAAGGCGATGAGGCGCTTTAAGTGACATACTACTTTGACGGGGATGGGTTCCGAAATGCAAAGATCGAACATCACCGACATCTACCACCTCAATGATGCCTTCATCAGATATCGACTGATGCACCAGAACGCCATCGTATATCCTCATCAACACTCCATCACAGCTATAACCCCAGCACTAGCGGGTGCGACATCCGCGGCTGTCGCGAACATCAGTTGCCACAGAGTGTCAGCCTGATGGG
>SKGV01000042.1 GCA_007117275.1 Methylophaga sp. | reverse complement strand
GGAATGGTGTCTTGTCAGGCCCGTGGCAGGTCGATGGTCTGGTGTTGGGCACACTGGCGAATTTGCTGGCATTTATCTCAGTGGATCGCCAAGCCGCCAAGCGGCATGCGCACACAGCTGTCTGACAGTGTTTGTTCAACCGAGTCAATCAGGCTCATGGAATAACAGGCTCATCTCAGAACCAGGGTACGCATGACATTGCTTAGTTTTGAATTCAAGTCGTAATACCAAGGTATGATTTTTATTAAAAGTGAGTGCTTGCTTGATGGTCGGTGATTGGCACGCCATCGACAAAAAGCCGGGCAATGCCCGGCTTTGGATGTCAAGCAGTGGGGAAGCGCTGATGGGTTACATCATGCCCTGAATGCGCTCACGCAGTTGTGGGTCGGTTTGTAAGGCCAGCGCGATTTTGCTGTACGTATCAACATCAAGACCCGCCTGTTCGACAGCTTGAACCATCAGTTGGCTGGCTTCTTGTTGAAGTTGAGCAGCTTGTTCAGGATTTTCACTGCTTTCCAGACGGGCAGAATACTCAGTGCGAATAACATCGAGATCCCTCTGAACTGCAGCAAAGCTTTGCAGCTCCGCATCATCAAAATCAGCTGCCGCAGGTGCTTGCTGAGGCATGACGCCCTGTTCGCCATATGCTTCGCCATAGCCGTCTTGTTGGGCATAGGCCGCAGTTGTCATACCCATCGCCATCATCATGCTTAGTAAGCTGGTTGATAATTTTTTCATTACATTTTCCTCGTTTAGTAAAAGCGTGCAGTCACAACACAGCGACAATCGTGCCAAAATCATAAGTCATTGAATATAAGAGGTTATGTGAGTATCTAGGCGGCTGGCTACACTTGCGCTGCCTGTAGATGTGTGTCACTTTGGCACATGTGTCATAAAGATCGAGTGATTGGATGAAGTTATCAAAGATGTTAAGCAGCCTGCGTACCGTGCTGATGCTCCATGTGGCCTTACCGGTGTTGGCAATGCTGGGATTAATACTGGCAGTTGCGCTGACGCTGGTCGGAAATTTCATGGAAGAGCGGATGCAGCGTGATTTGCAGTTAGTGGCAAGAACCATACATCTACCTGTATCGCAGGCATTGGAACGTCAAGATCTGGAGCAGCTGCAAAACAGCATGGCATCGGTATTTGGTATGACTGAAGTCTATGGTGCCTATCTGTTTGATGCCGAGGGTCAGAGGTTGAGTAGTTTTGGCGCAGTCAATCCGACCCAGCAACAAGCCAGCCGCGCCCTGGAGCTTATTTCAGAAGGCGAGTTTGCCCAGTACGAGCGGATTCGTGGCCGTAATGTGTATTCTTTTTTTATGCCTTTGTTTGATAACACAGGCCAGCCCAGTGGTTTGTTACAGGTTACCCGCTTGCGAAGTGATATAGAAAAGGGTCTGCAGCAATTGAGAGTGTGGGCATGGGGCGGTTTTCTGGTGATCGCCTGTTTGATCATGCTAGTGCTGATGTTGACCCATCAAAGAGCTATCGGCCGACCTTTGAGTCGTTTGTTGAGCAGTATTCAACAGGTTCGCGAGGGCCACTGGCGACATCGCGCAGCTTTGCAGGGACCGAGTGAAGTGCGTGAATTGGCAACCGGGCTGAATGACATGCTGGATGCAATTGCACTGGCAGAACAACGTGAAGCCGAACAGCGCAGAGCCCGCAGTGAAATGGCTGAACGGCTTCGGCAAACAGAAACGCTGGCTGCGCTGGGCCAATTATCGGCAGGTGTTGCTCATGAGCTGGGCGCACCGTTGAGTGTTGTCGATGGTCGGGCAAGTCGTTTGCTCAGAGTGCATCAAGATTCTGCCAGTCAGCGAGAGTTGAACGAAATTCGTACTCAATCATCAAGAATGACGGCGATTATCGAACAGCTGTTGAGTTATGGCCGAAGTTCCAGAGCGCGAAAGCGGCAACTGCAGGTTGCAGCGTTAATTGCCAGAGCACAAGCATTGCTTCCCGAGCATGCACAAACACTTGAACTGAATCAGGGCGAAAATTGTGTCATTGAAGGCGATTCTCTGAGTCTGGAGCAGGCGCTGGTTAACCTGTTGCGCAATGCTTTTCAGGCCTGTCCTGATGGGCCTGTTGCATTGGGTTGGAGCGTCGATCGGCAACAAAAAAGCGTCACTATCTACGTTGACGATGCAGGTCCTGGCATCAGCGAGGAAATGGCCGCACAGGTGTTTGAACCGTTTGTTACCAGTAAAGCTCCGGGTGAAGGAAGCGGACTGGGTCTGGCGATTGTTCGAAGGGTGGTGCGTGAACTTGACGGAGACGTCTGTCTTGCTGAAAGCCAGTTGGGTGGAGCGCGTTTTGAATTGATTTTGCCACTGAAAGAGATATTGAATAATGAATAAAAAAGCGGTTCCGATTCTGGTGGTTGAGGATGATGAGGCGTTGGCTCGGCTAATCTCGGATGAACTTGAAGCCGAGGGCTGGCAGGTGACTTTGGCGATGAATCTTGATGCTGCAAGGCAAGTGTTGTTTGAGAGGATGCCGGAAGTGATTGTGACGGATTTGCGCCTGCCGGATGGAAACGGCATGCAATTGCTGGAGGCGGTGGTCCAGCATGCGCCAGAAGACAGCCGACCTGGCATGATTGTGATTACCGCGTTTGGCAGTGTTCGCCAGGCGGTTGAAGCCTTGCAGGCGGGGGCCGATGATTTTCTGACCAAACCATTGGATCTTGATCACTTCTTGCTGGCGGTGCGCCGTGTCTATGAACACCGCTGTCTGCATGACGAACTCCAGCAATTTCGTAGACTGATTCACGCTCGAGGCTTTCATGGCATTTTCGGGCAAAGCAGTGTGATGCGTAAGTTGTTTGACCAAATCAAGGTGATTGCCCGGGCTCAGGGCCCCGTGTTGATCAACGGTGAGAGTGGTACAGGCAAGGAATTAGTCGCTAAAGCAGTTCATGCCGAAAGTGAGCGAAATCAAGGGCCGTTTCTGGCGGTGAATTGTGCCGGTATTCCACAAGAGCTACTGGAAAGTGAGTTTTTTGGTCATGCCGCAGGATCGTTTACTGGTGCCCGCAAGGCTCGCAAGGGGTTATTACAACAAGCCCACGGTGGCACATTATTGCTGGATGAAATTGCCGAAATGCCGATGGCGATACAGGCCAAGCTGCTTCGTGCCTTGCAGGATGGCTCTATCAGGCCGGTTGGGCAAGATACTGAAGAGCAAGTGGATGTCAGGATTATTGCCGCAACCCATCGTGATTTGAAGCAAAAAGTTGCCGAAGGAAGTTTTCGCGAGGATCTGTTTTATCGGCTTGAGACATTTACGTTGACGGTGCCTGCCTTGAGGGCACGCCAGGAAGACAGCGAAATGTTGGCACAGCAATTCTTGCAACAATTGGCCGTGGCACAAGGCAAGTCGATCAAAGGTTTTAGTGAGGCGGCGCTGGACGTGATTCGTCGTTATAGGTTCCCTGGGAATGTGCGCGAATTGCAGAATATTGTTGAACGTGCCGTCACCTTTTGTGAACAGCCTTGGGTGCAGGTATCTCATTTGCCAGAGCGGTTGGCGAATGCTGAGATAACGCAGCCAGTCGAGACGATCACTGCAACAAGCGTTGATGAGCATGATCTGCTGGCAGGACCCGTATTGCCAACGCTTGATGAGTTGCAGCGAAGATATGTCAATAAAGTGCTGAAAGAAGTGGGTGGAAACAAGCGCCGTGCAGCAGCCCTGTTAGGTATTGGCCGTCGAACTTTATATCGCTGGCTGGATGAAACACCCTCTGAAGAATCCGCCTCTGTCAGTGAATCCTGATGCCCAAAAGCCACGGCAAGCAATGAAAATGCTAAATATCAGGAATTTTGTCCCTTTGGCCTCGCGGGCATCTGCGACATAGTAAAAATCATCTCGGGGAGGTGATAGATGGAACGAGAGCGGGTCGAGGATACCTACCAAAAACTGATGGAGGTTGCCGAGGATATTTCCTTGTGCTCACGCAACT
>SKGV01000119.1 GCA_007117275.1 Methylophaga sp. | reverse complement strand
GTCAATGATGTGTTCGAGAAAACTTTATCGGCATTACATGCTGTAGTGGTGGCCAGACGGCACAGTCTTGCGGTTCAGAAACAGCAACAAGAACACCTGCTCACTGAGCTACTGGCTTAAGCCCGTCTGATTTCGTATCATTGATTGTTTAAACGACAGGAAAAAATTTATGGCCCGTACAACTGTTGAAGATTGTCTGGAAAACGTTGATAACCGTTTTCATCTAGTGTTGGTTGCATCAAAACGTGCTCGCGAAATTGCGCTGGGTGATGATCCGCTGGTGCCGGTTGATAATGACAAGCCGACAGTGCTTGCGCTTCGTGAAATCGCTGCTGGCCTGACAGGACCAGAAATTCTCGATAAGGCGAACGCCCGTGAGCACGCTGAACAGAGTTTTGTCAGCGAAGAAGAGCTGCAAAGCCAAGACTGATTGTCGTGAGTGCAAAGCCATCGGTCGCTTCGGAACTGGACTTCATCCAGGAGTCCGAACCCAAACTAACCATCGATGATTTATGTTTTGCGACGTCAAACTACCTAGAATCCAGTCAGGTCGAATCGATTCGTCGTGCCTATCATTTTGCTGAGCAATCACACGAAGGCCAAACCCGTCGCAGCGGTGAGCGTTACATAACGCATCCACTGGCTGTAGCGCATGTACTGGCTATGATGCACATGGATTATGAATGCATCATGGCCGGTCTACTGCACGATGTGATTGAAGATACCACTTACACTAAAGATGATTTGATTCGTGAATTTGGCGAGCAAGTTGCCGAGTTGGTCGAGGGTCTCACCAAGCTGGCCAAGGCAACCTTTGAGAATCGTGAGCATGCACAGGCGGAAAATCTGCGCAAAATGCTGCTGGCGATGTCCAAGGATATCCGCGTCATCATTGTCAAACTGGCTGATCGCTTGCACAACATGCGAACGCTGGGTCATCTGAGACCGGAAAAGCGCCGACGCATCGCCTACGAAACACTCGACATCTATGCGCCTATTGCCCAGCGTCTAGGTATGAACCTGATGCGCTGCGAGTTGGAAGACCTTGGCTTCCATGTGCTGTACCCGATCCGTTATCGGGTGTTGGCGGATGCAGTGCGCAAGGCCAGAGGCAACCGCAAAGAAATTGTCAGCCAAATCACCAGTTCGATTCTCAACAGAATGGAGCAGGAAGGGCTGAGCGCTGATATTCAGGGACGTGAAAAAAATCTCTACAGCCTGTACAAGAAAATGGTCAGCAAACAGTTGTCATTTTCAGAGGTGATGGATGTTTACGCGTTTCGCATCATTGTTGACGATCCGGATGCCTGCTATCGGATGTTAGGCGTGGTTCACAACCTGTATAAGCCTGTGCAGGGTAAGTTCAAGGATTATATTGCCATTCCTAAAGCCAATGGTTATCAGTCCCTGCATACCGTGTTATTCGGCCCATTTGGGGTGCCGATTGAAGTTCAAATCCGTTCCAGTGATATGGAACACATGGCCGAAGCGGGCGTGGCTGCGCACTGGTTATATAAGACAGGTGAATCGGTTGGTAACACGCTTGCGCATCGCAAGGCGCGGCAATGGTTACAAGGCATTCTGGAAATGCAGAAAGGCTCTGGAGACTCGACCGAGTTTCTGGAAAATCTGCGTATTGATCTATTTCCTGATGAAATTTATGTGTCTACGCCAAAGGGTGAAATCTTGACTTTGCCGCGTGGGGCTACGGCTGTTGATTTTGCCTACGCAGTGCACTCTGATGTTGGCAATAGTTGCGTTGCTGCCAGAGTGGGTCGTCACTTGGTGCCGCTGAGTACCCTGCTTGAAACCGGTGAGTCGGTGGAAATTATTACAGCACCCGGCGCACATCCAAATCCAGCCTGGCTGAATTTTGTCGTCACGCCGAAGGCACGCACCAATATTCGGCATTATCTCAAACATCTGCAAAGTGAAGAGGCGACACAACTCGGCCAACGTTTGCTGAGCAAACATCTAACAGCCTTTTCGACCAGCTTTGACAAAATCCCACAAAAGCGCATCAAGGCCTTGGTCAAAGAATTTGAGCTTTACCATTTTGATGAGCTGCTGCGTGATATCGGACTGGGTAATTACTCGGCGTTACTGGTTGCGCAAAAGCTGGTTCAAGAGACAGCAACGGAACGTGATACACAACCGTTGATGATTGCCGGCACTGAAGGCATGGTGGTCAGCTTTGCCCGATGCTGTCACCCGATTCCTGGTGATCCGATTCATGGCTATGTCAGTGCAGGTCGAGGCATCATCATTCATCAACGCAGTTGCAAAAATACAACGCATTTGCGAGTGCAAAATGAAAAGTGGTTGGATGTTGCCTGGGCTCAGGATATCCAACGTGAATTCCCGGTTGATTTGATGGTGCATGTGAAAAATCAACGAGGCGTACTGGCGACCATTGCTGGCACTGTTTCAGAGGCGGACTCCAATATCGATAATGTGATTGTTGACGAGCGGGATGGTGGCTACTCAGATCTGCGTCTGACTATCGAAGTACAGGACAGGCAGCATCTGGCGCGGCTGATTCGTCGCTTGCGCCGACTTGATATGGTCGAACGAATCAGTCGAATCATTACGTGATTTTTCAATCTGCTAAACGTGCAGCCTTACAGGAGAAACTTGATTTATGTCCCGACAAATTATTCATACCAGCGATGCGCCCGAAGCGATTGGCACCTATTCGCAGGCAGTTAAAGTGGGCGATGTGGTGTACCTCTCAGGACAAATTCCTTTGGTGCCCGAAACCATGACGATCAATGAGGGGGATTTTTCTGCTCAGGTACGCCAGGTGTTTGATAATTTGTCAGCAGTTGCACAAGCTGCAGGCGGGACGCTACACGACATCGTCAAATTGAACATTTTTCTCACCGATTTAAGTTATTTTGGCACTGTGAACGAGATCATGGCCGAATATTTCCAAAAGCCGTATCCTGCTCGGGCCGCCATTGGTGTGGCCGCGCTGCCTAAAGGCGTCCCAGTGGAAATGGATGCCATCATGCACATTACCCACTGATTGACGGCGGGCGAAAAGGATGGCGCAAGTGGCTGATAATCTTCTTGCGCAACCAGTGACTGTGCTCAAGGGAGTGGGCACTAAACAAGCCGAAAAGCTGGCAAAAATTGGAATCGAGACAGTGCAGGATTGCTTGTTTCATTTACCTTTACGCTATCAGGATCGCACCCGGCTAATGCCGTTAGGAGCGCTGAGACCACACCAAGAAAAACTGGTGGAAGGCGTCATCCAGTTATCACAAGTCAAATACGGGCGTCGTCGTTCTTTACTGTGTCAGATCGCTGACGGAACTGGCTCACTTTGGTTGCGGTTTTTTCACTTCTCAAAGGCACAGCAACAGCAATTGATGCGTGGTGTAAGAATCCGTTGTTTTGGCGAGATTCGTACCGGCCCGTCAGCGCCGGAAATGGTGCATCCTGAATATCGACTGCTTACCGGCACAGAACCGGTGCCGGTCGACAGTGAGCTCACCCCGGTTTATCCCACCACCGAAAGTCTGCATCAGATTTCTTTACGTAAACTCATTGGTCAGGCGCTTGCGTGTTTGCAACAACAACAAATGCCTGAGTTATTGCCAGATGCATTGCGTTTGCATGATGTCGCTCATTACAAGCTTAGTGAGGCTTTGCAGTATGTGCACATGCCACCGCCCGATGCCGATGTTCAACAATTGATTGACAGGCGGCATCCGGCTCAGCGCCGATTGGCCTATGAAGAATTGCTGGCGCATCAACTCAGTATGCGCAAGGTTCGACTCACTACACAACAGCATCGAGCACCGGTTATTGATGCGGATAATCACGCGCAAAAAGCCTTAACAAATAGTCTGCCTTTTCCACTGACAGCGGCACAGCAACGGGTGATTGGCGAAATTTTGCAGGAGTTGGCACAGGCGATTCCTATGCAGCGATTGGTGCAGGGTGATGTGGGCTCTGGCAAAACAGTGGTGGCTGC
>SKGV01000007.1 GCA_007117275.1 Methylophaga sp. | reverse complement strand
CTTCCATCTCAAAAATCCAGGAAATCGACACGCCGGTACGTTTTTCAATCTCTCGATCACTGTCATAAAACTTGCGCCCGAGCGCCTTGGCAAGCTGTCGACCAATCGTCGATTTGCCTGCCCCCATTGGCCCCACGAGAATTATATTACCTGAAATCTGCTGCACAACTGACTCATATTCTGTAAACGACAAAAGCCGGGCCATAAGACCCAGCTTTTGGTGTCAAAGCATACCAAGTTTTAGAAATCCATGCCTTCTTGGATGATTTTGGGTGTCACAAACACCAGTAACTCACGGCGACGGTCTTCATTCAGATTGTTTCTGAACATGAAGCCCACATAAGGCAAGTCACCAAAAAATGGAACTCGTTCAGTGTTGGTAATAGAAATCTGTTCATAGATTCCTCCAAGCACCACTGTTTCTCCATTATCAACCAGTACTTGGGTCTTGACACTACGCGTATCAACACTGGGCACGCCCTGGAATATCTCTCCCACCTCGTCTTTGTTTACTTCCAGATCCATCACAATGCGATCATCCGGGGTGATTTGCGGCGTGACATCCAGTTTGAGTGTTGCTTGCTTGAATGAAACAGCGGTTGCACCGCTAGATGACGCTTCCTGATAAGGAATCTCAGTACCCTGCTCAATGGTGGCCTGACTTTGATTGGATGTGACCACGCGTGGACTGGAAATAATTTCACCTTTGCCCTCTGCCTGCATTGCCGATAATTCCAGTTCAAGAATCATTCCCAACGGTAATTTGGCCAGCGCTAACGCGACCTGACCTGCAGGTTCTGTCACAGGTAAATTGATGTTCAGATTATTGGTGTTACCCAATTGAGTTCCCGCGCCACGGCTCGGGTTTATAAGGTTACGATTATCGCTATCAACCTGCATGCCACGTAAACTGCCATCGGTTCCTGCGCCCAGCGTTCTGCTTCGTGCCGAGGCCCCGAAGCGAACACCCAGCTCACGGGTAAAGTCGTTATTGGCTATGACGATTCTTGATTCAATCAACACTTGACGAACCGGGATATCGAGTCGGTCGATGAATCTTCTTATCTCTGACAACTGTGAAGAGGTATCTCGAATCAACAGGGAGTTTGTTCGTTCATCAACGGTCACAGAACCACGCTCGGATAAAAAGCCCGTTCGTTCAGAAGCACCGGATTGTTGTGAAGACGATTGGAGAATACCGGCAATATCGCTTGCTTTGGCGAAACTGATTTCGATAAAGTCAGAAAACAACGGTTCCAAGTCAACCAATTGTCGGCGAGCTTCCAGCTCTTGTCTTTCTCGAGCTAGAATTTCAGCCGCAGGAGCAACCAACATCACATTACCGTTGATGCGCTTATCCAGTCCTTTGGTTTTTAGAATGACGTCCAATGCCTGGTCCCAAGGCACATCACGCAAACGCAGTGTCAAACTTCCCTGCACGGTATCACTGGTCACCAGATTCATACCGGTAAACTCAGCCAGTAACTGCAATACAGCACGAACTTCTATGTTCTGGAAGTTGAGCGACAGCTTTTCACCGGTATACCCCTCATCCGCTCCGACGCCAGGCATAACTACACCGTCTGTGTCCGTCTCAACCACAGGCTTGACCTCGACCACCAACAACTTGTCAGATTGATATACCAAGTGCTCAAACTCACCGGTAGTGGTCAAAAGCATTCGAGTGTTGCTGCCCTCAGCCGTGCTTTGAATAAACTGAACCGGGGTTGCAAAATCAATCACATCCAAACGACGCTGCAAATTGTCTGGTAAGCTGACACCAACCAGATCGACCACAACTTCATTGTGGCGCTGGCGCCGAATATCGACTGCCGCGCCATCATCACTGAGGTGGATCAACACTCTGGCTTCGCCCATTTCACCGCGACGAAAATCAATATCGGTGACTGTACGACCCGTTCCAGCAGCCGTTCGACTGGGTGCAGTTGAGGTGGTTGCCGTGGCTGAGCCAGTCTCAAGCATAACGACCACGGTGTTGCCGGAGACATCGACCGTGTAGGGCACTGGTCGTGCCATGCTGATGACCATCCGGGTTCGCTCACCTGCCTCGACTGTGGCAATGCTTCTGGTCAGCCCGACGTTGATCTGCTGATTCTTCTCGTCAAGTTTGTTTTTGACCCCGGCAAAGTCAAGCACAATACGCGCAGGGTCATCCATAGAAAAAGTATTTGGCTCTGGTGCAGTTGCAGAAAAGTTGAGGATCAACCTCGACTGGCTGCTCGAGGTGGTCTGATAATCCACTGACTCTAAGTCAACGGCTTGAGCGCCCCAACTGACTAGCAACATCAGTATGAAAGTCACGACACTGAGGGCCGTCAGTTGACGCTCATGCTGCACTGATGGTCCTTGCATGACACGTTCTGAGATCTGTTGGTCCATGATGATTCCGTTTTTGATGGTCATGTAATTGGCAAGCCTTATCTGACTTCTGTGAACGGTAGCACTGTTTCCCGTTCAATGTAGCCACCACCCTCTGGAACAATTTCCACAAGCTGCAGAGCAGTATCGGTGATTGCCACAATTTTTCCGTGGTTCGTACCCAGATAATTTCCAGTTTGAACTGAATGAATCACACCATTCGGCGTTCTCACCAGCCCCCAGATCCGCTCCCGTTCAATCGTCCCGGTGAACTGAATATCGCTGAGGTCGTAGGCTTCGAGTGCTTCTTTGCGACGATCGCCATCTGGCTGCACCGCGCTATCAAACAACTCCAGTGCCTCTTGATCGGCCGGCACATCAATCACGGTTGGAACGAAAGGATCACGAAGGTTCGAGGCAGCATAATGGAACCTTTCAAAGGTTTGCATTGTTGGAATCGGTGGAATATCTGCTTGAAATCGATACTGAACACCTTCAACATAGGCCGCCAAATCATCACTGGGAGCCTCACCGCAAGCAGACAACGCCAACGTGGCGATTGCTGCAATGGTCAAGGATGCAAGTGGCTTGCCTTGCAGCGTATCATTTAATCGCATGTTACCTACCCTGACGATTCATCTTGGTAACGATAAGTTTTTGTTGTGATATCCATACTGATTTTTCCATCACTTCCAACCGGCTCCATTCGCAAGTCATGCATGGATACGATTCGTGGTAAGCCAGCCAAGTCGCTAATAAAACGGGCCAATTGGTGATAACTGCCCGTGACACGCATTGAAATCGGCAGCTCGACATAAAAATCTATAACACGCTCTGACTCCGGCATGAACAGCTCGAACTCAAGACCATTTCTGATGCCGGTTCGTGAAATGTCCGTCAGTAGTTCAGCCACCTCACTGCGACCAGGAAGTTGCTGCAGCATTGAATCAAAAGCAATTTCCATTTCGTTCATCTGCTCTTTATAAGCATCCAAATTAACCGCCAAACTGCTCTTGGTTTCAAAATCCAGGCGAAGCTGACGTTCTTCAGCTTCCATGCGACTGAGCCAAGTCTGCTTGTCTTTGACAACGAGGAAGTAACCGATACCAAATACCACCAGCACCACCATCAGTAAGACAACCAGCTTGATAGGTGTTGGCCAGTCACCACTCTCGTTAAAATCCAGATCGTTAATTGAGGACAAATCCATTAAAGACCTCCGTCATCTGTAGTTTGCGATTCCGCAACTTCCAGCGTGAAGACTCGAATGGCATCATCAATTGACGGCGATCGTTGAATGACGCGCAACCTCGGTTCATCAAACACCGAACTAGCCTCCAGCTCTCTCATCAATACAGATACCGTGTCGTTTGATTGCGCCACGCCCTCTATTACCAAAACACTGCCCTCGCGAGAGAGTGTGTTTATATGAACGCCTTCTGGAATGATTCGAGGTAAAGCATCAAACACTCTAACCAATCTGGGACTTTCCTGTAACTCCTGAATAACTTGCATTCGAGCAATTAGCCGGCTTCGTACTTGTTCCATCTCAGAAATTTCACTGATATTACTATCAAGCTTGACAATTTCACTTTGTAAGAAAGCATTTCGTTGTGTTTGTTTTTGGGTAGCAATATCAACAAAAT
>SKGV01000018.1 GCA_007117275.1 Methylophaga sp. | reverse complement strand
TTGACTGAGGGCATGAAAATCACCTTCTTCCCAATGATCATTCTCGCCTGGACTATCGAGCGCATGTCGATTCTCTGGGAAGAGGAAGGACCGCGTGAAGTGCTGATACAGGGTGGTGGGTCGTTACTGGTTGCGGTTGTGGCTTTCCTTGCCATGAATAATGAGGTTATCCGCCATCTCACCTTTAACTTCCTTGGTATTCAGTTAATGTTGATGGCGCTAGTAATGCTTATTGGTAACTACACCGGCTATCGTTTACTGGAACTGAAACGGTTTCGTACCATGCTAGGCGATGGCCGTAAATGAAAAAACAATCGTGGTGGCAACGGCTGTTGGAGCCTTACGCACATCCGAGCAAACTGTCGCGCATGGGCGTGCTGGGAATGAACCGGCGCAATATTTCTTATATCAGCCGCTATAACCCAAGACACTTGTTTCCGCTGGTCGATGATAAGCTCAAAACAAAACAAATAGCCCTGGAAGCCGGTGTCAGCGTGCCCGAACTGATTGGCGTGATTCGTGAGCAACATGAAGTCAGAAATCTTGCAGCGATGGTGGCGCAATGTGCGGGCTTTTGCATCAAACCTGCAAATGGCTCCGGTGGTAAAGGTATTCTGGTGATTACCGCGCAGGAGCAAGGCGGCTATCAGCGTTCCAATGGTTTCATTGCCACTATTGGTGATTTGGAACGCCATGTCACCAACATAATGGCTGGGCTATTTTCGCTGGGTGGTAAGGCAGACGTTGCCATTATTGAAGCCTTAATTCACTTTGATGATTGCTTCAGCGGCTACAGTTACGAGGGAGTGCCAGATACCCGGGTGATCGTGTTCAAGGGCTTTCCGATTATGGCAATGATGCGACTGTCCACCTCGGATTCCAATGGCAAGGCCAACTTACACCAAGGGGCGGTGGGTGTAGGCCTGAATATTGGGGATGGTCACGCGCTGCGCGCTGTTCAGTTCGATAAGCCAATACTGTTGCATCCTGATACTGGCCTGAATCTGCTAAACCTGCAAGTACCGCACTGGCAAACTTTGCTGGAGTTATCAGTGTCCTGTTATGAAATGTCGGGCCTTGGCTACCTTGGCACTGACGTGGTACTAGATCGATTTCGCGGGCCGATGTTGCTGGAGCTGAATGCACGTCCGGGCTTAAGCATTCAGATGGCTAATGGTCGAGGATTATTGCCAAGACTTCGACACATTGAAGCGCTCGGCAAAACACATCGAATGAGCCCAAGTCAGCGAGTGGCCTATGCTCGGGAACACTTTGCCGAACAAGGTTAAGCGAGTAATGTAGTCAGCTGAATCTGTTGAACAGCTATCGCCCCGACCTCGGCAAATATGTCTGATAACGCGAACAAACCATGGCAAAAACACTGATTTTAACTGGCGGTATATTACTGCTAGCAGGGGTGCTTTGGCACTTGGCACCTTGGTTGTTTAATTGGTTCGGCAAACTGCCGGGCGACATTAATATCGAAACCGAGCGAGGTCGAACCTTTATTCCATTGACCTCTATGGTCATTGTCAGTGTGGTGCTAAGCCTTATCGTCAATATTTTTCGCGGTTAACATCCTTGTCGCTGTCTTGTTCGGACACAAGCTCTCCCTCAATGACCTCAGCCCGGTTTTGCCGGAACTGGCGATTGAAATTACTGTGCATCGAAGCTGCACGTCGGCGCGCTCGATAAATCATCACCGGGATCAAAAGCCAACTGAGCATTAACAGAATTATCAACAAAAATAGACTGATCACCATGGCAATGCCCAGAACGATAAAGGCCAATAATCGACCGAGAAGACTGCCGGACTGACTTATCTGCCAGCGGCGTTGCCATCGCCCCACTTTATGACGCACTTTAGAGCCTGAAGCATTAGCCATTAATGCTAACTCGCTTGCCCTGGGACGCCGAGCTTAATGCAGCTTCAATCGCCGCGCAATTGGCTCTGGCATCGCCGAGACTGAGCATGGGGGTGGTGTCATTGAGAATGCAGTCAGAAAAATGCTCAATCTCCATGACAAAATGATCAGCAGCCGCCAAATCAAGCTGTTCTCGCTGTCCGGCATCAGTCCACCAAGAAATCACTGGCTTGTCAGCGGCATGTTGCCAAACGATATGGCATTTGATACCGCCCAGTGTGCCGATAATCTCGTATTCGCTGCGCCTTGCATGCTCAAAACTAATTTCAAACTGAGCATAGCGACCCTCTGAAAAATCAAACATGCCCGCCAGACTGACATCAGCACCATACTGGTTGAGTTTTGCCATCGCCATTACCGATTCCGGCTCCTGATCAAACCATAGCCGTGCAGTGTGAATGGCATAGGGACCGATATCCCACATTGCACCACCACCGTTGGCGATGCTTCTATCTATCCGATACATGCGTGCTTCTTTCATCGGAAACGAAAAACAGGTTCTAACCATTCTCACCTCGCCGATAGCACCACTGTCGATAATCTTTTGTACCGCCTGGTGTTGAGGGTGAAAACGGTACATGAAGCCCTCCATGACTTTAACATTGGCTTTATCGGCCAGTGCCTTGATAGCATCAATATCAGCCACTTTGAGTGCCATGGGCTTTTCTATCAATACGTGCTTCTCAGCCTTAATCGCGTGCATGGCCCAGTGTGCATGCTCCTCATTGGCCATAGGCAGATACACAGCATCGATATCGTCTCTCATCAGCAACGCCAACGGGTCATCCAATGCGATGATGCCGCTACGCTCAGGTGCCAGCGATTGCAATAACGCCGCTGCCGCACCCGCCCTTCTACTGGCAATCGCCACTAATTGGGCATTCTCTGCTTGCAAAATTGCAGGTAACAGGCGCTCGTTCACTCTGGCGGCGCCAAGTATTCCCCAGCGGATTTGTTTGGACATGCTTGTTTACCCCTGATTTGTCATTACACACATCCTTCAATCATAAAGGCTATAACAATAAAGCGCCAAATTGCCATAACCATGTGATTAAAGTGTTTTTATAAGCCATTGTTTGCCTTATGCTAGGATTTTTATCCAACAATCGCACACAAGGAGCCGACCATGACGATCGAAGTAGGACAAAAACTGCCCGAAGGAACACTGGCCGAGTGCCATGAGTTTGATAGCGATACCGGCTGTCCACTAAGTCCACAACCCGTTGAGATTTCAGCGTTGACCACCGGCAAAAAAGTTGTCATCTTTGCCGTGCCTGGTGCCTTCACCCCCCTTTGCTCTGCCCAACATTTACCCGGCTTTATCGAACATGCAGATGCTATCAAGGCGGCGGGAGCGGATGAAATCTGCTGTTTGGCTGTCAATGACGCTTTTGTTATGGCGGCTTGGGGTAAACACTTAGGTGTTGACGGCAAAGTTCGCATGCTTGCCGACGGTAGCGCCGAATTTGTCAAAGCAATTGGCCTAGATAGAGATCTGACCGGAGGTGGCATGGGTATTCGGGCCTTCCGATTTGCGATGATCGTTGACAACGGCGTTGTTAAATACCTGGGGGTGGAAGGTTCTGGAGAGTTTGGCAAATCCAGCGCTGAGACTATTCTCAAGGAACTCAAGGGCTAGTTTGCACACAGCCGGTGCTAAAGCACCGGCTTCAGCGCCAGCGTTGGCTTACGCCTGATGAATCAGCGACAAACACTGCACTGGCCAGATCGTAAAATATGCCGTGTTCGACGATGCCCGGATGGGTATCCAGTAAATGATTCAGACTTGCAGTATCACTGTCAGCAAAACGCATATCCAGCACCAAATTACCCGCCGCTGTGACTGCTACATTATCACCGGCACTGTTTCGCCTGAGCTCACCACTGCCCCCGTGTTGTTGCAATGACTGCATCACCAATTGCCAGGCATTAGGCAATACTTCAATCGGGATAGCATATTGCTGGCCAATCTGGCTGACCAGTTTGGACTCATCAACTAACACAAAAAAACTATCCGCATGACTGGCCAGTAATTTTTCGGCCACCAGATCCTGTCCACGTCCTTTGAGCAACTGCAACTGGTCTGTGACTTCATCCGCGCCATCGACATACACATCCAAGTGGCTGAGTTGTTCAACGGCCAGCACCGTCAAACC
>SKGV01000140.1 GCA_007117275.1 Methylophaga sp. | reverse complement strand
TTGTCAGATTCCATGTCAGTGTAAGCGAATTAGCGTTCGATTGACATCAGACCGGAAATCAAGCCTGTTAAGATATGTTTAACTGTTTTTCATACAAAAGGCTATTCATGGCAAGACCATTACATGTGGCTGTTTTCAGCGCTAAACCCTACGATGAGCAATATTTGCTGGCTGCCGCAACCGATTCAATGGTGATCTGCTGTTACAAAGTAGATTTAAACCCGATGACTGCGAGTATGGCGCATGGCGTTGAAGCAGTTAGTGCCTTTGTGAATGATGATGTGTGTCGAGCCACACTGGAAACCTTGGCTGCAGGAGGTACACGCCTGATTGCCATGCGTTGTGCTGGATATAACAATGTTGACTTAAATGCGGCTGCCGAATTGGGCATTAAGGTGGTGAATGTGCCTGCCTATTCACCTTATGCCGTGGCTGAACACACCATTACCTTAATGCTGGCACTGAGTCGAAATTTACCCAGGGCCTTTAACCGGGTGCGTGACGGTAATTTCTCTCTGGACGGACTGCTGGGATTTGATTTTTATCAGAAAACCGTCGGCATTATAGGTGGCGGCAAGATTGGCCGATTGGTCGGCGAGCGAATGCTGGCCTTTGGCTGCAAGGTATTGGTGTTTGACCCCTATAATGTCGATAGTTGCCAACAAATGGGCTTCGAGGTAGTGGAGTTTGATCGACTGATTGCCGAGAGTGACATTATCACCCTGCATTGTCCGTTGACCCCTGAGACACGCTACCTTATCAATCATGACGCCATTGCAAAAATGAAACGCGGGGTGATGTTGATTAATACCAGTCGAGGCGCGCTGATGAACACACGCGCATTGCTGTCAGGGCTTAAATCTGAATACATCGGCTATCTGGGCATTGATGTCTATGAAGAAGAGGGCAGCTTGTTTTTTGAAGATCATTCTAATGAGATCATCAAGGACGATATTTTTGTCCGCTTAACGACGTTTCCAAATGTGATTGTTACTGGTCATCAGGCCTACTTTACCCATGAGGCCTTGCGGCATATTGCCTCAACCACCATCAGCAGTATTGATGCCTATATTCAGGGCGATGATCTGGTCAACGAAGTCAGGATACGCCTTGCTGGATGATCTGTTCCGACGCATCGAGAGTTCGATGCCCGGATTTACCCCACGACCGCAACAAAGGGCAATGAGTCAGTTTATTGCGGACTCGCTGCGCCGTGCTGCGGGAAGTAAAGTTGCCATTGTGGAAGCGCCCACAGGTGTTGGTAAAACGCTCGGTTATTTAGCCGGTGCAATCCATACCGCACTGGCCGACAAAAAATTACTGATCATCAGCACCGCGACGGTGAATTTACAGCAACAACTGATTCGCAAGGATTTGCCGGCGTTTGTTGACTGTCTGCCCGAGCCGGTCAAATTTGTACAAATTAAAGGTCGCAGGCGCTATTTATGTCCCAGTAAACTGATTCAACATGCCGATACGCCAGAACAACATGTGTTGGAATTGTCGGTGGAGGAGCGTTACACACAGCAGATGCGTCGCCAACAGGCAAGGTCATTGTTGGAGGTTTGGCAATCAAACGCTTGGGATGGAGATAGGGATCACTATAACGACAACATTAATCCACAGCTGTGGCAGGAAATCTCCACAGACTCTGAGGGCTGTATCGGCAAGCAGTGTTCGCAATTTGTCAGTTGCCCTTATTACCGGTTAAGACGCGAAATGCAGGAGGCACAGATTGTTGTGGTCAACCACGATCTGGTGTTGAGCGATGCCGATTTGGGCGGTGGTTTGGTACTTCCTAACCCGGAAGAGGCCATTTTTGTCTTTGATGAAGCCCATAAACTGCCACAAAAAGCACTAGACCATGCTGCCAAGGCACTGAACTTTATCCAGCTTTACCAGACCGTTGAGTTGGCCGACAGTGTGTTGAAAAAAATTCCTGAGACGCTGGCCATGCGCCAACATGATTTTGGTTTTATGTTAATGGAGCTGCGTCGAGACTTGCCGGCAGTGCTCAGCTTGTTACAGCAACTTGAGACACTGTTACTCAGTGAACCGCTGGTTCAGTCACTTATCAAGGGCGAGGTCAGCGAGCCGCGCATCTTCTGGGACAGCCCCTTGACGCAAGCCATGCTAACGCCCTGTACCGGCTTGTATCAACATGCAAGCACGCTCTACAAACATTATTCGCTGTTTGCCAAATGGGTAAAAGAAGCCGTGGAAAACAGGCAACTCAACAACCGTGCGGCAGAGCGAGTGCTGCCACAGATTGGCACTGTTCAGAACACCTTTGGTTACCTTATCGACTTCTTGAATTTGTTTCTGGACGACGATCAGCCGGATCGGCCTCCCAATGTGCGTTGGATTGCCAGAACAGTGACTCAAAAGCAAGAAACGCTGGTGGTGCATGCCGGGCCGATGTCCGCCGCGGGCTTTTTAGAGCGAAATTTATGGTCGCGTGCTTATGGCGTAGTCATGACATCAGCAACCCTTCGAGGTATGGGATTGTTTCGACGTTTTCGCGCTGATGCAGGGTTGAAGGGCTTTGATCAGCAACATTTTCTGGCCGTGGCGTCACCCTTTGATTACGCTAATCAGGCGGTATTGGCCTTGCCGGCCATGCAGACCTTGCCCAATATTCAACCTGAGCTATGGCAAAGGGAAGTGGCCAGTATATTGGCAACTATCATTGACCTAAAAACAGCCACACTGGTTTTATTTACCGCCAAAAGTACTATGGATGAAGTGTATGGCAAATTGCCGCCGGACATGCGGCAATACATTTTGCTGCAGGGTGATCAACGTTCTGCCAGAGATATGGTCGCTGAACACATCCGACGGGTTGAACTCGGGCAGGGCAGCATTATTTTTGGCATGGATAGCTTTGCCGAAGGTGTCGATTTGCCTGGTAATTTATGCACGCATGTCATCATTACCAAATTGCCCTTTCCGGTGTTTACCAGACCCATTGAACAGGCACGACAGGAGTGGATAATCAAACAAGGTGGCCAGCCGTTTGTCAGTCTATCACTGCCAGCAGTGAGTATTCGTTTGATTCAGGCTTGTGGCAGGTTATTACGCAAGGAAACCGACAGTGGTCGTATCACGATTCTGGATCGGCGCTTGTTGACCAAGGCTTACGGTAAACAGTTATTAGAACACTTGCCTGATTATCGACTGGACTTGCACTAAAAAACCCGGTCGTGACCGGGTTTTTTAGTGTTTTTGTACTGTGTAGTTTATTCAGTGCGGCTGGTGACTTCCAGCAGGTGGTAACCAAACTGGGTTTTGACCGGACCTTGCACTGTTTTTACCGGTGCTGAAAATACCACTTTGTCGAATTCAGGCACCATCATACCGGGACCAAACTCTCCAAGATCACCACCTTGAGCACCAGATGGGCAGCTTGAGTATTCTTTGGCGATGTTGGCAAAATCTGCGCCTTGTTCAATTTCGCGTTTCAGTTCCAGGCAGATTTCTTCACTATCAACCAGAATGTGGCGTGCCGTTGCTTTGCTCATGATGACTCCCATGTTGGAAAAAAGAAATTAAGGATAACAATTTGGATCTGCTCAGGCTAATTGTTGCACCAGCGCCTGTGCAGTTGCTGCAGAGGAGGCCGGGTTCTGCCCGGTAATTAATTTGCCATCGACACAGACGAAAGGGGCCCAATCATCGCCTTTTTGATAATGTGCACCCAGTGTTTGCAATGACGTTTCCAGTAAAAAGGGCACAACATCGGTCAAACCGACGGCGGCTTCTTCACTGTTGGAGAATGCAGTCACATGTTTGTCTTTTAGTAATGGCTGACCATGGACGTGAACATTGATCAGCACCGCTGGGGCATGGCAGACCGCAGCGACTGGCTTGTCGGCACTGAGGAAGTTTTCAATCAGCTCGATTGAATGCTTGTCGTTGATTAGATCCCACAGCGGGCCATGACCACCGGGATAGAAAATCGCATCATATTGGTTTGCCTGAACATCCGACAGTTTCATGGTCGAACTCAGTGCTGCCTGAGCCTGAGGGTCATTGGCAAATCTACGTGTGTCGTCCGTCTGAAAATCTGCCAGTTCGCTTTTGGGATCCAAGGGTGGTTGACC
>SKGV01000057.1 GCA_007117275.1 Methylophaga sp. | reverse complement strand
GCTGAGCCGATCGTGTTGATTGGCCGAGATGCGCTCTTCAGCACGTCCCCGCAATACATCAATAAGGTAATTTACGCCAAAGCGCTGCTCGGTGCGATACACGCACGACAAGGCCTTTTGCGCAATTTCACTGGCATCAAAATGTTCAGGTGGGTTTTGACAATTGTCACAGTGGCCACAGGTTTCTGGTGACTCTTCATCGAAATACGCCAATAACGCATGACGTCGACAGAGCACCGACTCACACAAGCCCAACATCGCATCCAGCTTGTGATATTCAACGCGTTTAATCATGTCAGGCGTGTCAGAATCTTGCATAAATTGCCGCAGAGTAATCACATCCTGCAGTCCATAAGCCATCCAGGCATTGGCTGGTAACCCATCACGTCCGGCGCGCCCCGTTTCTTGATAATAGGCTTCAATATTCTTAGGCAAGTTCAAATGCGCGACAAAGCGTACATCCGGCTTATCAATGCCCATGCCAAAGGCAATAGTTGCCACGATAATGACGCCGTCTTCACGCAAAAAGCGCTGTTGATGTAGTGCCCGACGCTCCGCTGATAGACCTGCGTGGTAGGGCAGTGCCACCCGGCCTTGCTCGGTCAGCCAGTCAGCAATCGCTTCCACCTTCTTGCGTGAAAGACAGTAGACGATGCCGGCATCATACCTATGCTGGCTGTCGATAAACTGCCAAAGTTGTTGTTTGGCCTGACCGGATTCAGCGATGGTATAAAAAATATTACTGCGATCAAAACTGTTCAGATAAATACTGGCTTGATGCAGATTAAGTTGCTCAATAATTTCATGACGGGTGCGCTTATCGGCTGTGGCGGTGAGGGCGATGCGCGGAATATCTGGAAAACGCTCATGCAAGAGGCGCAGTTGCTGATACTCAGGACGAAAATCATGGCCCCATTGCGATACACAATGCGCTTCATCGATGGCAAACAAAGCAATATCAGTGCGCGCAAGCATGGTCAGTGTGCGTTCGGTTAGTAAACGCTCCGGGGCGATATACAACAGATCTAGCTCGCCGGATTGCAGTTGTGTTTCGATAGCAGTCGCCTGAGTGGCCGACAGGCTTGAATTTAAAAAGGCCGCCTTGATTCCCAGTTGTTGCAGGGCCATGACTTGATCCTGCATAAGGGCAATCAACGGCGAGACCACGATACCCGCTCCGGCACGAACTAGTGCCGGGATCTGATAGCACAGAGACTTACCCCCACCGGTCGGCATTAACACCAAGGCATCGCCGCCGGTGATTACCTGCTCAACAATGCGCTGCTGGTTATGCCTGAACTCGTTGTAACCGAATATGGTTTGCAACACTTGCTGTGCGGGTTTTCCGACGGTATCCATGTGTCATCGCACTCAAATCAAAAGCACATTATGGCAAATTGCCAGGTATCCATCAGCCGAATTCACCGATAAATTCGGCATCTTGCTCAGATACAGGCAAAATAGATGCTTTTATAGTCAGACATACTGTTTGGCAGTCTCATCACCACAGGAAGCAACATGAAAACAATAACAGTAGACAGCAACCCTAGCGAAGCGACATTAAAAAAACTCGGGGTTGCGCATTGGCCTACCTGGCAAAAAGAAGTGTCGGTGTTCCCGTGGTCGTTCGTGACCACAGAAGTCGCCTTTATTGTTGAAGGCGAGTGTGTCATGACCCCAGTTGACGATGGACCTGCTACCACATTCAAAGCGGGTGATCTGGTGGTATTTCCCAATGGCTATAAAGGCACTTGGGAAGTGAAACAGCCATTGAAAAAGCGTTTTAAACATCAAGACGGTAATTTTGTGAAATGTGCGCTCAGTCGCTTCAAGATTTTGAAAAACCGCTTGAAATCAAAGGGCTAATTGAAATAAAGCCCTATTCCCGCTAAAACCTGTCATTCCTGTAGGCGGGAATCTTTTGGCGTGTAGGTTGGGTTGAGGTAAGCAACCCAACAAGCTGATTGATATTATCGGTTTTGTCGCAACCGCTGGGCGTTCATTTCTTTTGCGTGCCCAAAAGAAACGAACCAAAGAAAAGGGCACCCGATATTGCCTTGATTCCAAAAGTCAGGCTTGTTTTATGGCGTGGTCGAAAGTTGATTCGTGGCATCCATGCCACTCACCCTTCGGGCGCCTTCGGCGTCCAAATTCGTTCCAGAAAAATTTGTTGCTACGCTCAAATACTTGACCCCTTAACCCATAAAATAACCCTGACTGTTGGCGGCAATAAACGGGATTGAAGGTTTCAGACTGTTGGGTTGGGCGCCTCAACCCAACCTACGCACTGAGTATGTCTTGTTTGCTTTTGATGAGTTCAAATTAGTTTGAGTGCTTTGATTTCCTCAGCCAGGCAGGAAGTTGGTTGTGTGGTGATGATGCCATGGCATGATTTCAGAGTGGATTGCGCTAAGCGTCAATGGTACTTTAGGGGCTGTGAGTCTCGGCTGTCCGGGAAACTGCGCATAGATGTTCAGCAGACCCTGACCAATTTAATCTCATCGGTGAGTTTAGTTTGATAGCAAGTATTCGTTCCTGGCAGGAGAGCCTGAGGGCTTTTCTGACACCTCAAGTCGTCACCATGTTGTTTCTGGGCATCGCGGCGGGTCTTCCGTTACTGCTGATTTTTTCTTCACTTAGCTTGTGGTTGCGTGAAGCCGGTGTTGATCGCAGTGCGGTAACCTATTTCAGCTGGGCAGCCTTGGGCTATTCGTTCAAGTTTGTCTGGGCACCTTTGGTGGATGTTTTACCGCTGCCGTGGCTGAGCAAGTTGCTTGGTCGCCGACGAGGCTGGATGTTGTTATCGCAGCTGATGATCATTGCTTCAATTTTGCTGATGTCATTTATCGATCCTCAGCAAAATACCCTGACCTTGATGGCCATTGCCGCTGTGTTGCTGGGGTTTTCCTCTGCGACGCAGGATATTGTGATTGACGCCTATCGCATTGAATCGGCTGATCCGGAATTGCAAGGGCTGATGTCGGCTACCTATATTGCTGGCTATCGCATCGGCATGCTCATCGCGGGCGCGGGCGCATTATTTCTGGCAAGTCACTTTGGCACCTCTTTTGGCGATTACCAGTATCAAGCATGGCAAACCACCTATCAACTGATGGCAATGACCATGCTGATTGGTGTGGTTACTACCTTGTTGTGTCGTGAGCCGAAGCTAAATCAAGCGATATATGACTCTCCTGCTCAGCATTACATAGGGTTGCTGCTCACCTTCGCGCTAGCGGTGGCTGGATTTGTGGCGGTGTTTTATTTCAGTGCAGAGTATGCCGCGCAGGCCAAAGCAGTGCTTTCTGCACACGTCTACAACTACGAACTGGCGGCAGTCATCGTTGAGTTTCTGCGGATGCTAGGCGGCCTGTCAGTGGCGGTTTTGATTTCAGTCGTGTTGATACGGACACCGCTGGTCGATGCTGATTTGGTGGTGCGCAGTTACGTTGATCCTGTGCGTGACTTTTTCAGGCGTTATGGGCTTTCCATGGCGTTGTTGTTATTAGCATTGGTTGGGTTGTATCGGATTTCAGACATCGTGCTTGGCGTCATTTCCAATGTGTTTTATCAGGACATGGGCTACAGCAAAAACGAGATTGCCACGGTCGTTAAAACCTTCGGTCTGTTCATGACGATTGCCGGTGGCTTTTTGGGCGGTATTCTGTCGATGCGTTATGGCGTAATGCGGATTTTGTTTCTGGGCGCCGTGTTGTCGGCGGCAACCAATCTGTTGTTCATGTTGTTGGCGCAAACGGGCTATGACATTGTCATGCTATACGTTGTGATTTCGGCAGATAACCTTTCTGCAGGACTTGCCAGTGCGGCGTTTATCGCATTTTTGTCCAGCCTGACCAATATTTCTTTTACCGCAGTTCAATATGCCATTTTCAGCTCTTTGATGACCTTGTTGCCGAAGATATTGGGAGGTTATTCTGGTTCGATGGTCGAAACCATGGGCTATGAACAGTTCTTTTTGTTGACGGCGCTATTGGGCGTGCCTGTTTTGCTGCTGATCGCAATGGCCGCCAAGCGATTCCGTTTGCAAGCAGTCACTCAGTGATACTGATGCTTGATGCTGCCTGAGGTCTGCCTGGAATGCTCACTGAATTAGTGTGACTTAAGTCAAGGGGTTTCAATCCCTGGGCGTTACTCACAAAAAAGCCTCTGTTATCAGAGGCTTTTTTGGTGTTGTGTGCAAGGGTGTCGCTTGCATTAGATCAAAACGGAATGTCGTCGTCGTAG
>SKGV01000026.1 GCA_007117275.1 Methylophaga sp. | reverse complement strand
GGTGATGAGTTACATTTCGGGCGCATCAAAACCGGTGCAAGGGCCTATCTGGCTGTGCGTGGTGGGATACAGTGTCCAGCCTATCTGGAGAGTCGATCCACTTTCACCCTCGGTCAGTTTGGTGGTCACAATGGCCGCGCCTTGCGCACGGGTGATGTGCTGAAACTTGCTTCTAGCAGTAGCGTCGCGCCGGTCGAGTTGCCTGAAACATTACGGCCCGAAATAAGCCATGAGTGGACACTTCGAGTTGTCTATGGGCCTCATGGGTCACCCGATTTTTTCACCGAATCTGACATCAACACCTTGTTTGAAACCCCATGGGAAATTCACTACAACTCCAGTCGCACCGGCGTCAGATTGATTGGCCCAAAACCTCAATGGGCTCGGACCAACGGTGGTGAAGCCGGTCTGCATCCGTCCAATATTCACGATAATGCCTATGCTTTTGGCAGCGTGGATTTTACCGGCGATATGCCGGTTATACTCGGACCAGATGGCCCGTCATTAGGCGGTTTTGTCTGTCCGGTGACGGTGATTACGGCAGATTTGTGGAAGCTGGGTCAGTTGAGAGCCGGCGACAAAATACGCTTTGTTGCCGTTGATATCGACACGGCTGTGCAACTCGAAAAAGCCCAAGATGACAGCATCGCATCATTACAGATGCAGCCTCAACAATGGCAAGCTGTTAAACCAACATCACCGATCCTCGCTCGCTTTGCCATGGAAGAGTTTGGCGATGAAATTGTCATTCGTGCAGCCGGTGATCACTTTATTTTGATTGAATACGGTGAACTAAAACTTGATTTGAGATTGCGTTTCAGGGCGCACGCGCTGATGCAGTGGCTAGAGGCTAACCCGCTACCCGGTATGCGTGAACTGACACCGGGCGTTCGATCTTTGCAAGTTCACTTTGATGCTCAGCAAGTGTCTCATCAACAATTGATTGCGCATATTCGCAAAGGCGAAACCGCGCTAGGTCAACAGCTCGATGAACTCACCGTGCCCTCTCGCACAGTCTGGTTACCGTTATCCTGGGATGATGATGCCTGTCGTTTAGCGATTGAAAAATACATGCAGTCGGTCAGAGCCGATGCACCGTGGTGCCCAAGTAATCTGGAATTTATTCGTCGCATTAATGGCCTTGACGATATCGAGGCGGTTAAACGCATCGTGTTTGAGGCCGCCTATTTGGTGATGGGCTTGGGGGATGTGTATCTCGGTGCACCCCTGGCTACGCCTGTGGATCCTCGCCATCGACTGGTCACGACTAAATACAATCCTGCACGCACCTGGACTGCTGAAAACTCGGTGGGCGTTGGTGGTTCATATATGTGTGTCTATGGCATGGAGGGTCCGGGTGGCTATCAGTTTGTCGGGCGAACCCTGCAAATGTGGAATCGTTATCGTAAAACCACTGAGTTTAGCCAACCGTGGCTGTTAAGATTTTTTGATCAGATCCGCTTTTATCCAGTGACAGCCGAGCAATTACAGCAGATCCGACAAGATTTCCCCTTGGGACGTTATCCGCTACGAATTGATTCCGGCACATTCAAATTGTCTGACTACGAACAGTTTTTACACGAAAATCAGCAAGCTATTCAGGACTTTACCGTGCAAAGACAACGTGCCTTTGATGAAGAACTTAACCACTGGCATGCCACCGGTCAGTTTGACTATCAGCCCAAAGAAACCAGCAGTGAAACGCAGGAGATTAGTTGGCCAGAGTCGGCGCAGGTCTACGACAGCCCGGTATCAGGCAGCGTCTGGCAGGTGGAAGTCAGCAAGGGCGATACCGTTCAAGCCGGTCAAACCCTGTTGGTGCTGGAATCAATGAAAATGGAAATTACTATTGCCGCCACCTGTGAGGGTGTGGTCAGCGAGTGTCTGGTTCGTTCAGGTCAGGAGATCAGCGCTGGTCAGTTTTTGATTGTTATGCAAAGCAATGAAGATTGAACTGGGCTGGATTGAACACAACTGGGCAATCTAAGCCGCATAAAAAATCCCGGTCATCGCCAGCGAACTGGCAATGACCGGGATTTAGCATTAAGCCTCTAATAATACAAATTAGAAGGATTTGCCCACAGAAAAAATGAACTTGTCTTTTGCGACACTTGATCTATCAACGTATTTACGACCATCGCTGTCAACACCGGTATACGCCAGCGTCCAGTCAAAGCCGACAAACTCTTTAGTCAGTGCGACATAGTAGTCAGAGTAGCTACCGACAGGAGAGTCCATCTCACGCTTCAGGCTGCTGCTGAAATCTTGATAGCCATAGGCAGCCGTGAAGCCAACACCACCGAAAACGGGCAGCTCATAATCAAAGGCGATATTGTAGTAATGGCCTGTTTCACCAAACCCTTCGAAGTTTTTGGCATAGGCATAGCTGAAGGTGAAGTAGCTATAGCCCAGTGAAGCATAGACTTCGTTGTTATTGGCACCACTCTCGCCCGGGAACATATAGCGCCATACACCTAGATCGTATTCAATGCCGGTATCCATGATTTCACTGGCAAAGCCGCCGTAATCACCAACTTCACTACTGGCATCACCAAGGGAGATATTACTGCCCCAGATACCGGTGTAGAAACCACTGGCGTGTTCGTAGTCGAAACTGCCTTGAATGGCTGGTTTGTTATCGGACAAGCTAATGCCGCGGAAAACGTAGTCCGAAAACAGTTCAACAGTGGCTGAAGTAGCATGTTGACCATCTGCACTCTCCCACGCCGCTGCAGTACCTGCGACAAACAGTGAAGTGGCTGCACAAATGGCTGCTGATAATTTTCTGAGTTGCATAATTGCTCCTTACTAATGGAATGGATTTAACTCACGTCTTAATTGACACAACTAGATAGGCATTTTGCATGCCAGAATAATAAGTTCATTTACATCAGTAGGTTACAAAATACATTGCGTATCTAATCTGCTAAAAGCTATCCAAATGGGTGCAAATTGTTACAGAACTGTTTCGAACTGGTGCATGGTCTCGTGATAGCGAAACAGCATAAAATTCACCGCCAATAGTGATAGCATGAGCCGCTGACCAAATACGTTGCCACTTATTTTCGAAGCGTTAGCCATAAGGATTTTTGATGAAAATACAAAGCCATTTTGCCGATCTCGATACCGCCACCGGTGTTATGCGGACATATATTCACCGTCCGGTCGCTGAAGGCCGTTTTCCTGTCATTCTGTTTTATTCTGAAATTTTTCAACAAACCGGCCCCATCGAACGTGCGGCGCGCTTTATGGCCAGCCATGGTTATGCGGTGCTAGTGCCTGAAGTGTTTCATGAACTCAACCCGATAGGCAGTGTGCTCGGTTATGACGATGCCGGACGCGACAAAGGTAATGCCGACAAAGAAGCCAAGGATATTGAAGGCTATGATTCTGATAACCGGGCGATGATTGACTTTGTCAAACAACAGCCCTGGAGTAATGGCCATATTGGCGCCATGGGCTATTGTATTGGCGGTCATTTGGCTTTCCGTGCTGCCTTACAGCCGGAAGTCAAAGGCACAGCCTGCTTCTACGCCACGGACTTACATATTCAGAAAATCCCCAACAAGCCGGGCCAGCACAGTATGGAACGTCTGGACGATATCAAAGGCGAATTACTGATGATCTGGGGCAAGCAGGACAATCATGTGCCCCGAGAAGGTCTGGATAAAATCCACGCTGCACTGAACAAAACCAACATTACCTTTACCTGGCATGAGTTTAATGCCGAACATGCCTTTATGCGTGATGAAGGCGATGGCGGTCGATATGATGCTCAAACCGCAGCGATTGGCTATCAACTGGCACTGAATCTATTTAGCAGAACCTTGCGTTAGACTGAGACCAATCAGCCTGTCCCGGCCTGTGAATTTCACAGACCGAGACAGGCTTTTGCTATTCAACCACGCAGCTTTGCAGACCTTGAAGAATGATTTCTTTGGGCATATCTTTGCCGATGAACACAAACTTGGTCTGTCGCTGTTCGGGATCACCCCATTTAGCACCCGGCACACTGCCCATGAGCATGTGTACCCCTTGAAGCACTATCCGATGCGCCATGCCATCGACATGCAATACACCTTTGTAACGAAGTAGCTGAGTACCAAAAGTATTGATAATCACCGTCAGAAATTCCTCAAGCCTGTCCGGATCCAGAGCACGGGTCTCTGTAAAGACGAATGAGGTAATGTGGTCGTCATGATCATGCGCAACATCGTCGAGAAAGTCGGGCTCTATCTCGAGTATCGCATTGAGATTAAACCCCTTAATATCAAGAATTTGTTCAATATCCGCATTGCCATGATTGACTTCAATCATCGCTGCGCGTGAGTTCATTCTTCTGAGACGTGAACGTAAACTTTGTAGTGCAGCATCATCAACCAGATCTGATTTGGTGATCAGAATACGATCAGCAAAACCCACTTGCTCCTGTGCTTCATGGTGTTGATCTAACTGTGATTGAGCGTGTTTGGCGTCAACAGTGGTCACGATTGCATCAAGTATATATTGATCGTGAACGTCATCATCAACAAAAAAGGTTTGCGCGACAGGCGCCGGATCAGCAAGCCCAGTTGTTTCGATGATGACCCGGTCAAATTTAACGCGACCATCGGCTTTTTTCTCTGATAGTTCGTTGAGAATTCGAACCAGATCGCCGCGAACTGTGCAACAGATACAGCCATTATTCATCTCAATAATCTGTTCATCGCTGTCCTGAACCAGCAACTCATTATCAATCCCTTCCTCGCCAAATTCGTTTTCAATGACTGCGATGCGCTGACACGCGGAGCGTTCAGGATGTGGTTAATAAGTGTGGTTTTGCCACTCCCCAGATAGCCTGTCAGGATGGTCACCGGAATTTGCGCTGGTGCTGGATTGGTTTGTGCGTTTGACATGGTAACTCCTTATTTGTGGGTGCAAATTGACAGAGCATTGCCTCCTGCCCTTCAGAGCTGCCTGCTCTGATTTTCAAGAAACCCTGCATTGATGTTGGCAACGAGATCGCCCATTGCACGGCACGAGCATGCCTTGCCAATGATAGATACGATATATCAAATCTTATCTGACTGACAATAACGTTTCCGGCAATGGTGGACTCGGGATCAGACTACTTTCAGGAGTGGATTTCGAAGTACTGGCAAGCTCATCTGCTGGTCTTGCCGAGTGAAAATCAGGCACTAGGATAGTCTGCTGTTCGTGACTTAGACGCTGAAAATAAACGTCAAAATGGTGATCCAGTGCTGGTGACAGGCTGACCTCCCTGCTCGCTCCATCCATCTGTATCTTGCCGTTATTAAGCACGATGATGCGATCTGCAAATCGCGTGGCAAGATTCAGATCATGCATCACCACAATCGCGGTTAGGCCATCACTGGTTCTGTCCTTGATGATTTTCAACAACTGTAATTGGTGCGAAACATCCAGTGCAGCAGCTGGTTCATCAGCCAGCAAAATAGATGGACTGGAAATCAAACAGGCAGCCAGCAGCACTCTGGCCTGTTCGCCGCCAGACAAAGTTTTGAACTGACGTTCTATCAACTGTTCAATATCAAACGCTTTGGCGTGATCGTAAGCAGAAAACACGGCATGGGCAGTGGTCAATGAGAGACTGTCCGTGGCCGAGTGAATTTCAAGAATATCACTGACACGATAATTCCAGTAAATCTCTGAGCGTTGTGGCAGGTAAGACAACAGCGCTGAGATCTCTGCAGGCTTCATGCGGGCAATATTACTGCCCGACAGCGTGATCTCACCGCTATCTGCATAAACCAGCCCCGACAACAGTTTGAGTAATGTCGATTTGCCCGCGCCATTGGGTCCGACCAAAGCAACAAACTGACCTTGTGGCACCGATAGGTTGATATCAGTTAACAAAAGCTTTTGGCCGGCACTTGCGTGAATCTTTCGCGACTCAATGATATGTGTGCTCATCGTCGTGCTTCCTTGGTTAGAATAAACAAAAAGAATGGCGCACCGAGCAAGGCCGTCAACAGGCCTAATGGAATCTCGGCAGGCGGCATAATTGAACGGGCAACACCATCAAACACCATTAATGCTGCACCAGATGCCAGCGCGCTATAGATCATCAATCGATGGTGTCTTGGTCCCAGCCACCAACGAATCATGTGGGGAATGACCAGACCAATAAAACCAATCAGACCGCCCCAAACAACCGCCAATGCTGTCACTGCTGCCGCAATCAGTACCGAGCGGTGCATGAACCGAGTCACATCCAGCCCCATATTTCTTGCGGTGTCTGAGCCCAAGCCCAAAATATCCAAACCCCTGGCCAGTCGATGACACAATATAAAACCGATGATTGTCAGCAGCATGAACAAGAAGAATTCCTGCCAGGTCGGCGTTTGAATGCCTCCCAGTGTCCAGCTCAATATCACCTGCAAACTGACCGCATCATCAGACAGCGTCAGCATGATCAGCCCTCGAACAGCTGCCAGCAAGGCGGCAATGGCAACTCCGGCCAAAATCAAACCAAAGCCGCTTTCAACTCTGGCGACTCTGGCAAGACTAACAACCAGTAATGTGGTCAACCAGGCCCCGGCAAACGCCATAATGGGCAAGAAAAATGGCCCCGGAAACAGTGCTGGCATCATCAAGGCAATCGCAGCCCCGACAGAGGCGCCACTGGCACTGCCCAACAGATGTGGTTCGGCAAGTGGGTTGCGAAATACACCCTGAAAAATCACACCCGCCATGCCCAGACAGGCACCGACACAGAATGTGGTCAGTACCCGCGGAATTCGCCACTCCAAAATCAGTGTTCGCATGACCGATTCTGGATTGTTCAGGGTATGCCACATCGTGACCGGACTCAGAATTTCAGAGCCAAGCCATGCTGAAATCACAAAACAACACACTAGGGCAATGCCAATCATTACGGCCGGATGACGATGGCTGACAAATAACGCAGGACGCAAATAATGACTTATCATCAAGCAGCGCCCTGATTGACAAAAATATCCGGGTGCAACAACGGCGCCAGCATCTCCACACCATCAACAACCCGTGGGCCGGGGATCAAAAATAACTCACGCGGCACCATGAACACCCGGTTATTTCTGACAGCGCTGATGCTCTGCCAGCCAGGTCGATGTTTAACACTGTCGGGATGACCATCATTGCGTGCCAACAAAATCACCTCTGGATCCGCTGCAATAATGGCTTCGCCACTGACCTGAGTGATTTGGTCCAGATCGTCAAATATCGATTCCGCTCCGGCTCGCAACATGGCGTCATAGGTGTAGTGTCCTTTACGGACAGTGGTAAAGTTGCCACGGTCATTCTGACCGGTTTCAAAATAGACTCTCGGACGCCGAACGCCTGCCAATTGTCGATCAACAACTTGCAGCCGCTGTTGTAACTGTTCAATTACACTCTCGGCATGCAGCAGATTGCCAAGAACATGGCCTAACAAACTGAGATTGCTGAATATTTCAGCCAGATTACGATGCAGCATGACCACCACAGGCACACCGATGGTCTGCATCGGTTTGAGTAATGTATTCACGGCTTGTCGGGCAGGCGTCATCACCACCAAATCCGGTTCCAGACGGGCAATCGTCTCAACAGAAAAACCCAATCGACCACCCACAATAGTTCGACCATCACGAATATCCGGCGGGTATCGGGTGAATTCCTCTATGCCGACAATGCGATCCGTAGCGCCCAGCGCATGCAGCAACTCGGTATTACTGGAAAAAATTGACACGATCCGTTGAGGTGGTCGTGCAATCGATACCTGACGGCCAAGACCATCGGTGATTTCCAGTCTTTCCCCATTGCCGACGCCATAAGCTCTTATCGATTTAGGTATTAACGCCAGGGCAATGACCGCAGTAATCGCCTTACAATAATGACGACGCTGCGGCTGAAACAGTGGCGGAAAGCTATGAGTTTTGTCGGCCATGCGCTTTTAGAAATCCAGTTTCAGACCCGCATAAAACTCTCTTCCCGGCATACTGTTGCCACGGCCACCACTTGAAAATGCAGGATCTGAAATATACGGCGTCTTGTTGAGCGCGATAAATAATGGATGCTCGTTTTTATCTAACAGATTGTTGATACCGCCATACAACTGCAAAGATGGATTGAGCTGATAACTGCCGCGCATGTTCAACACCCAGAAGGCTGATTTTTTATGAACATAGTCTCTGTTTGGCTCTGCAGTCGGTATCAGCAAGCGCTCTTCAGTTTTGTACCAGACCGGCCCTCTGAGGATGGCATTGAAGCTAAGCTCCCATTTTTCATGACCGAGCGTAGTACCAAGACTGCTCTGGTATTTATGAATTCGTTCAATACGGTTGGTATTGGCCGTTTCATCTACGCCCCTGTCTCGCATATGAAAGTGGTAGCTACTATTAGCAAATACCCGCCAGTTCAGATCTGTTGCCAGCCAGGATGACAGGTTTGCTTCCAACTGCAGCTCAACACCTCTGAGTTCTATGGCATCAGAATTGTTTTCAAAACTGCGTCTGCCTGCTATTTCAGGGCCGGTGATAATTCGATCTTTGATGCGGTTATCGAATACGGCAATATCACTGTAGAGCCAGTTATTTGAGAATGACAAACCCAGCTCATACTGACGACTGGATTCATTATCCAGTCTGGGATTGCCAAAAATGGTTGAACCGGCAAATGTCTGGAAATCAGCGGCCAGCTCAGTGGCGGTCGGTGCCCTGAAACCCGTTGCATAACCAGCTCTGAGCGATGTGGTATCAGTTAAGCGATAGACGGATCCCAAGGTATAGGTAAATTCATCATAGCGTTCCGAATTTCGTAGCAGATCATTTCGTCCTTTGGTCGGTTTCAAAGTGGTTTTGCCATCGGTGTAACGACCGCCCATTCTCAGCGTTAACCGATCATTCATTGCCGTCTGAATAATTTCCGCCCACAATGCGCCAACACGTTCTGATTGATCATTGTCAAAAGGAGCTGCCTTACTTGTCCGGCCCGTACTTCTGAGAGTGTTTGAACGATCATTTTCAAGCGTACTGTATTCAAGGTCAGCACCGACTCTCAGTTCAGTTGAAGGCTGCACAAGCCAATCAGTCATAAGCCTCAGACCGTATACATCCAATACTCGCTCATTATCTAGTTTGAGAAAGGTTCTATTTTCCCATTTGAAGTGGTCAACGTCTCTAACCAGATAGCCATGAGCGCGCCAAGACAGTGCTGCATTGTCGGTCATGCCCTCGTAGATTAAATCGAGTGAGTGGTTGAAGCGATCTTCATCACCCGAGGGTGCCCAGCTCGATCCCCTGAATCCGGCGTTGTAGATACCATCGGTACGAATGGTGAATTCAACGCGATCTAAATGACCAATATTGACACCGGCAGACATTAAGGCACTGCGTCTTTCCCACGAAGTATTGCGCATGCGCTCCCTGCTGCCTCGGCCGGATTCATAATCACTCCGTTTACCGCCACCAATGCCCAGATAGAAGTCTGTATTTTCACCTTGATAGGATGTCTGCGCATGGCCTTGTCTAAGTGACCATGAACCTGCAGCAAGGTTAACACTGCTGCCAGAAGTATTGCTGCCATTACGGGTGATGATATTGATAACACCGCCGATGGCCTGACTGCCATAGGCAACTGACGATGGTCCTCTCATAATTTCAATGCGCGATACATCATTAAGACTGAGCTTGGATACGTTGGCTGTACCAGCTCGACGTCCGTTGAGCAGTACCAGCGTTTGACTTCGATAGTCACGACCTTGTCCATCTGTTGCACCCCCACGGATGTTGATGGAGGTCTGTGCCGGTGTCCATTCGCTGAAAAATCCCACAGCATTCTCGGCCAGCAAGTCAGTGACAGATTGGGCGGAAGATCGTCTTATTTGCGCTTCAGAAATAATCTGCACAGTGGATGAAAGTTGGTTGAGTGTATCGCCCCTGCCCGTAGTGGTGACGATCATTTCATCTAAGCCGATCACAGAAAAATCTTGTTGTGCCAGCACCGAAGTACTGTGGCTGGTCAACAGACCGATTGATACATAAAAAGCAACTAACGAGCGATGGCGTGTCATTATTTTCCCCTAATTGAATGTCCAGATAAGTACAGCACTTTTTTTGGCGGCTTTTGCCAGCAAAGCGTCACCATTGGGCTGTAATTTGGAAGTCAGATATGCAGTCAACGCGCTGGCCTTTTCAGGATCAGCCGCAGGATTAAAAACTTGCTGAAAATAACTATTGGCGCTGTGAAAATCAGCAAAGCTCTGCTGAAAAGTCCAGTCAACGGTGACTAGTTGATCTGGCTGATAGTTATCACCAAGCGCATCAAGAATTTCTCGAACTGGCGACCCCGTTGACTCGCCGTGCAAAGAGACAGGTAAAAAGCCACTCAAACACTTGCCGCGTGGGCCCGACTGTGCCGGCACAATCCAGATCATCAAGCGTTTGGTCTGCTGGCGTTGCCAATGCCAGAAATCGCGTGTTTCACTCAGTGGGCCACTGGTATTGGCCGCCAGGCTGGCATCATGCACAGCAAGATCATCGGTCGCCGTCTGTTGCCAGCTTTGTTGGATGACATTGAGTTGGAATGGCCATATTGATTGGTGAGCCGTCAGGTAATCGGCAAGGAAAGCGTTGGGTTCTATTGCTGTCCACTGGGCATTGTTTTCCAGGATGCGACGGCTGACTGTCCCGGCCCCGGCACCGATATCTAATAACTGCGTTTGCTTGCCGATCGATTCAAGCAATGTATTACCCAGTTTTTCTGCATAATCAGACTGCTCAATGCCTTTGAGATAGCAAGCGGCTTGCTGGTCATCCCAGATTTGTGACCCCTTCACCACGAGTTTCAAACCCACCGAAGCGATAGGATTTTGCTCAGTTATTATTACGGGTTTCATGTTTATCCTTGCCATTAATGATATGATGTAACGTATCCATATAGTCACCCATCATTTACCCTCAACCAACAGATTTACAGCATTAGGATGCCAGGAAATATCGTGATGGCAGGGTTTGCTTGTCAGTGACACCCGATAGACATGCAAGCGGAAAATGCTGCACCAAACCATGCAAGGGTCGGCATCTGTCCTGGTAGCTAGATGAATCTGAAACGTTGCTTCGTTGCAGGTTGCGAGTCAAAAAACTATATATCTGGAACCAAGTCACAAGGATATGTTATAACATATCTATAAAAAGGCAAGCTCCAAAAACGATCTGTTCCAACTAGCCTAAAAAGCTACCAACATCTGATGAGCGAAATGAACAAATACCAGAAAATTACAGACTGCCAAACTCAAATTATCAATGATTTTCAACACCTTGGTGAGTGGACAGAACGTTATGGCTATCTAGTCGATTTGGGGCGTCGACTCGATAAAAGTTTTACCGGCCAAAAATCAGAAAACAACCGCTTATATGGCTGTCAGGCCAGTGTCTGGATTGATTCCAGCTGTGATGACAAAGGCGTTTTGCATTTTGACGGCACCAGTGACTCGTTGATTGTTGCCGGTTTGATGGCGCTAATGTTCAAGGTGTATTCAAACCGGCGGCCTGAGGAGATTATTGATTGTCCGCCGCGGTTTCTGCATCAGACAGGGCTTCTGGAAAATCTCTCAACTCAGCGCGCCAATGGACTCTCGTTGATGTATGAACGGATTCAAGAATTTGCAACGGATTGCCATACACTGAGCCAGTAAGTTTATGAATTTTCATTGAGATTATAAGCAAATAATCTGAAAACATACGTGCGGTTCTTTGCCTAAACACTATCAATCAAATCGGCAAACCTTATGAGCAGCCAAAACTTTCAAAACACACTCCATCGTCGCCACGCTGACTTACTGATTACAGATGGTCGCGTTATCACACCCTCAGGTGAAAAACAGATTGATATTGCCTGTCAGGATGGCCGAATTGTGGCCCTGGGTGATCTGCAAGCTGGTTGGACGGCTGATCAACAGATTATTGCCGTCGGACTGCATGTATTGCCGGGGGTGATGGATACCCAGGTGCATTTTCGTGAACCCGGCATGACACACAAAGAAACCCTTGAGGCAGGTACACGCGGCGCTGTGCTTGGCGGCATTACCTCCGTGTTTGAAATGCCCAATACCCAGCCACTCACTATCAGCAAAGCCGATCTGCAACAAAAACTGGATCGGGCGCACAGCAACGCCTGGTGCGACTATGCCTTTTATATCGGTGGCTCAGCGGTCAATGCAACCCAATTGGCTGCACTGGAAAAGTTGCCGGGAGTCTGTGGCATCAAGGTATTTATGGGCAGCTCGTTTGGCGATCTGCTGGCGGATGATGACGAGGTGCTCAGACAAATCCTTTCGCATGGAAGTCGTCGCGTCGCCATTCATGCCGAAGATGAAGCTCGACTACGCCAGCGCCGTGAAATCGTTGAACGCAGTCATGATGTACGACAACACCATTTATGGCGAGATGTAGAAAGCGCATTTCTGGCTACCCGCCGAATTGTGCAGCTATCTGAGGAAACTGGCCGGCGTTTGCATGTTCTGCATGTCTCTACCGCCGATGAAATGGAATTTCTGGCACAGCACAAAGATCACGTCAGCATAGAAGTCACCCCACATCATCTGACCATGACCGCCCCAGAATGCTATGAACAACTGGGATCACTGGCACAAATGAATCCACCGGTTCGGGAAAAACATCATCATGATGCTTTGTGGCAGGCCATTGAAAATGGACTGGTGGATGTGATTGGCAGTGACCATGCACCGCATACGCTTGAGGAAAAAGCCCGCCAATATCCAGACTCTCCCAGTGGCATGACAGGCGTTCAAACATTGCTGCCGGTCATGCTCAATCATGTGCATGAGGGCAGATTAACGCTGCAACGTCTGGTCGATTTGACCAGTGCTGGCCCTGCCCGTTTGTTTGGTCTGGTCAACAAGGGCCGCATTGCCATTGGTTATGACGCTGATTTGAGCATTGTTGATCTATCGGCCAAACGGACTATCTCCAATGATTGGATCGCCAGTATCAGCGGCTGGACACCTTATGATGGCAAGCAGATTACTGGCTGGCCGATTCATACGATTATTCGCGGACATGTCGTGGTTAGTGACGAAGCCTTGCAGGACAGTCCACGAGGCATGCCCATTAAATTTGAACATAGCTGGAAAACAGACGAAATAAATCATGAACACTAAATCTTTTGCAGAAAATCCCATGTTTGCAGCCCGACAAACCATCGAACAAGTGGAAGAAGGTCATCGACTGGCCCCCAAATTTGATCGCGATGGTCTGATCAGTTGCATCACTACCGATCACGCCAATGGTGAAGTGCTGATGCTGGGGTATATGAACGCCGAAGCCTTGCAGAAAACCATTGAAACTGGTGAAGCACATTACTGGAGTCGTTCCAGACAAAAGCTCTGGCATAAAGGTGCCACCAGTGGGCTGGTGCAAAAAATCGTGGAAATGCGTGTAGATGATGATCAGGATGCTATTTGGATACGCGTCAATGTTGCCGGCTCAGGTGCCAGTTGCCATGTTGGCTATCGATCCTGTTTTTACCGACGGGTACCGGTGGCGACTGAATTATCACAAGGCAACCGACTGATCTTTACCGAAGATCATAAAACCTTCGATCCCAAGGAAGTGTATGGTGATGCCGAGAACCCGACTATTCTCTAGGGCGCTGCTCTCAAAGCACAAAAAAAGCCCCCGGTATTGCTACCGGGGGCTTTTTTCATCTATTTCGTCAATCGAATTAACGATTGCAGATGTACATTGTGACTTCGAAGCCGAAACGCATATCTGAATATTCTGGTTTAGTCCACATGGTGGTATCCTCAAGTTGTTTAATAACATAGGTTGTACGGTTCACATCATAGTCGGCTGCGGCAGCTGTAGTGAGCGGAATTTACTTGAAGATGCTCAGGATTTTTCTGAACCAGCTCAGTCTTCGTTATCAAGACATTGTTGGTAGATGTCATCGGCAAAGGCACTGATGGTCTCGAACTGTGCTTGAAAATCATCCGGGATGTGCAATTGATAGGCTTGTAACAGCAAGCCACGTGAGCGATTGCCGATGGTCTGCTGCATGGCTTCGGCAATAGACACACCTTCCAGACGCCAACTGGCATAGGTACGCGCCTTGGCACCCCAGGCCTCACAACTTTCAACTTCAAGCGCTTGTACTGGCGAAGACAGCATTAACACGCTGACTAGATAACTAATGTTCATCAGGCCCCCTTATGCGTATGTATCTACGCGCTGACAATGACTCTATTTAAATGAGATTCATAAACGACTGTACCGGTGCGGTGTGAAGAAAAAGTCGAGGGTCAAACTGTTCAACGCTGGCCACATTAACGGTAAGCGCCTCATAACGCCAGAAAATAAACCCTGACTCTTCAACGCGATAGCGCCATTGATAGCTGCACTCAACCCAGCCCTGTTCCAGCGTGGTCAGCAGAACATGCGCAAGCTCAGCTTCTAGCCTTGCTTTGAATTCTATGGTTAGCCTCTGCAAATCAACACGAAATCGATCAATAAGCAGGTAACGATCATGAATCAGTTGATAGCGAATTCGATTAGCCGTGTGAGTATCACCATGTTGATCCAGCAGCACTCGGCCATCAAACAACACGGTCATAGTGTCAGCCTCGATTTTGTGTCGCTTTGGCTGGTGTTGTCTTGCTGCTTGATGTTCAGGCGATTGCTGAGCTTTTTCCCATTGCTGCAAAGTGAGTTGTAACACCAGTTGTTTCATGATGCTGGTTAGCGAAGCCGCCGAGCACGAACACTGCGCCCCTTGATTTTGCCTTGCGCGAGATAATTCAATGCTTGGCGCACAGCCGCATTGTCAACAGCAACATAGCTGGTCATGTCAAAGATATCAATTTTGCCTATCTGCGAGCCTTGCAGACCGGCATCGCCTGTCAATGCACCGAGAATATCGCCGGGGCGTAATTTACTTTTTCGACCGGCATCGAGCTGAAGGGTGGTCATCGGTGCTCGCATGGTCAATGATTTATCACGACTCAATGATGCCAGCACATCACAGCGTGTCTGCTGCTTGAGAGTGTTGTCTATAGCGGTTATGCGTGGCGTTTCTGCGGGCGTAACAATGCTCGCAGCAATGCCGGTTTCCCCTGCCCGCCCGGTACGACCAATGCGATGCACATAACTGTCAGGATCTCGAGGCAACTCATAGTTAATCACCATTTCCAAGGCTTTGATATCCAGGCCTCGTGCTGCGACGTCGGTGGCGACCAATACCG
>SKGV01000141.1 GCA_007117275.1 Methylophaga sp. | reverse complement strand
CCTGTTCTGGTATCTTCAATACGCATGCCAATATTGTCGCCCGGAACGGTGTTGTGACGATGTGGGGAGTATGGCGGCGCTTCACTCTTGAGCGGAACCGCGGTAAAAATGAGACCTGGCGCCGACGGAATAGTAAAACTACGCTGCTCAGTGTTGATTTCGTGCCATTGAATGCCACGAAAATGCCCCAAGATGTTGAACACTGGGAAGCCGGTGGTCAAGTCATCATGTACGGCTGAGGTGCAATAGATATCCCAAGGCTTGTTATGCTCGCGAAGCGTCAGCAGTCCTGTGACGTGATCAATCTGCGCGTCAGTGATAACGATGGCAGTAATCGCAGTATCTCTGACCTGCCGGGCCGGCTGTAGTGCTGGAAAATCATCCATTTGTTTTTTGATGTCAGGCGAGGCATTAAACAGAATCCAGCTTTCGCCGTCTGCGCTGATGGCGATAGACGATTGTGTTCGGGCACTGGCCTTGATGGTGCGCTCGCGAAAGCCTTTGCAGTTGGCACAGTTACAGTTCCACTGAGGAAAACCACCGCCTGCACCAGAGCCAAGAACATGTACTTGCATTCGTCGTATCCCTTAGCATATTTGAATGAGATAACAGACAGATTGCGTGTTATCTGATTCAGACATAAAGATGCCCGGAGTCAAACTCCGGGCACACATCATAACCGATATTAACGGTTGCAGATGTACATGGTGACTTCAAAGCCAAAACGCATGTCTGAATATTCTGGTTTAGTCCACATAATAATTTCCTCTCAAATAGTTGTTAAAAACACCTTCCAAATGATTTTGGTCGGTAGATGAATGGTACGCGCTGACTGGAGTTGTCACGTCAGAAATACCCCTGAGAGCACTCAGGATTTTCCTTAATACTTGTCGGGCAAAATTGCCTGACGGCATGGACAGGGAAAAAGCACCCTGATGCTTGATGGATAGCTGATCTGCAGGCATAAAAAAACCCCGACAATAAAGTGTCGGGGTTTTTTTGTATTTGAACTTCTACGTCTTAGCGGTTGCAGATGTACATTGTTACTTCGAAACCGAAACGCATGTCTGAATATTCTGGTTTAGTCCACATGATGATATCTCCTCGCCGTTAGTAAATATCGCGGCGCATTACCGCGACCACGATTCACAGGTTACGCCACTAATGAATTTCGCAAGAGAGAAAAATGCCTGTTGTCACTCAGGATTTTCCTGAGTAAATCACGCATCAAGCAAACCACTGCGGATTGCCAAGCGGGCAAGCTCTGCGGAATTGGCAACATTCAATTTTTGCTTGATGTTGGTATGGTGCGTGCCTACGGTTTTCGGGCTGAGATTAAGGATATCTGCAATCTCATTAACGGTTTTGCCCTCAGCCAGTAATCTGAAAATTTCAAACTCACGTTGACTGAGCACATCCAGCGGATTTTCGGATCCGGTCAGTTTCTGCATGGCAATCTGCTGTGCAATTTCCGGAGCGATACAGGTCTTGCCCTTGGCAACCATTTCTACAGCTTTGAGCATTTCTTCAGGTGCACTTCGTTTGGGGATAAAGCCGAGGGCGCCCGCCTGCATCGCTCGAGTGGTAAAGACGCTGTCTTCATGCACGCTCAATACCAGTATTTTTGCCGACGGATCACGGGCAGTAATACGTTCAATAGCGCCAACCCCACCAATACCTGGCATTGAGATATCCATCACCACGACGTCAGGATGGTATTTGTTGTAGTCCTGAACAGCCTGTTCTCCGGAGCCCGCTTCCGCAACCACCTGAAAGCGTTCTTCATCTTCCAGCAGACGGCGAAATCCGGCCCGAACCAGCTCGTGATCATCCACCAGAAGTACCGTACTTTTTGTCAAACTCATGTCATTGTATCCGCTGTTAGAGGAAGATTAATTTGAATTGTAACGCCCGTACCCAAGGTACTGTGGAGACGAAACTCTCCGCCAAGACTCTGAGCTCGCTCACGCATACCAAGCAGACCAAAGTCAACATCCGAATGAAAGTCCTGCACCTCCATGCCCTTACCATCATCGCTGATAACAATCTCCAATTCACCCTCGTGAAGCGCATTTTCGTTATTGCTATTATTGCTGACTCGCACACTAATCTGACTGGCGTTAGCGTGCCGAACGGCATTGGTAATCGCCTCCTGCACAACCCTAAACACAGTCATATTGAGCTTTTCACTCAACTGATCCAGCTGCCCACTGACCGACAAACTGAACTCAATATCAGGCTGACGTTTTTGCCAGCTATTGATGCACTCTTCAAGGGTGGGAACCAGCCCCAAATCATCAAGGGGACTGGGTCTTAGTCGGGTAATCATATTGTGCACAACATCGTAGATGTGGCTCGCAGTATCGATGATCGCCTTGGCACTACCAAACACCCTTGGGTCAACTTTTTCAGATCGGTTACGAATGAGCACCGCATCTGTCTTGATGGCGGTCAGGCATTGCCCCAGCTCATCATGAAGCTCTCTGGCTAAATGCCGTCTTTCCTCCTCCTGTACTTCATCCATATGTTTGGTTAAAAGTCGCGTTTCTCGGAGTTGATTACGAGCAGATTCAGCCTGTTTGAGTTCCGTGATATCGCGAAGCGAGCAAATTACACCCGAAACACACCCCTCATTGCTTACCAAGGGCACCGTCGACATCAACAAATCGATATGCTCGCCGTTGGCTGTAGTCAGACCGGTCTCCAGATTTTCTACCGCCTGACAATTTTGCAATACGCCACTTAAAGATTGACGATTATCGGTAAACGACAAAGTCCCTAATGACTCGCCAATAAGGACCGGCGTTTGATCGGCAAATAATTCTTCGGCCCGCGCGTTGCAAAATGTCACATAACCCGCATGATCCAGTGACAGAATGGCATCACTCGATTGCCTAACCAAGGTAGCTAACCGTTGATTCTCACTACTGCTTTGTTCTAGTGCCTGCCCCATTCGGTTGAAGGTCTGGCTAAGCTGATCCATCTCGCGCAAGCTGAATCTTGGGAGCCTCAGGTGAAAGTCACCTCGTTCAAACGCAGACAACGCATCCAGCAGTCGCAATAGTGGCCGGAGTAACCATTCAACGCCCCAATAAATGAATATGCCAACAATGATGAAGATAAGTATCCCCAGTGCCAGAATCGCCCGGATATCCTGCCAACGCTCGCTGATTTGCTGCATGGGCGCAGCATAGATGACCATGTGACCTGTTCCAAAACGGCGGGACAATGGCTCAACATCCGGAAACAGTACTTTGACAAACCATTCTGGTGGCAACACATCAGGCGCAGAATGCGGTCTTCCCTCAAACAACAGCCCTTGTCTGTCGAACATCAGAATGTGCAGGCTGCGCATTTCACTGAGCGACTTGACCAATTCATTCATCTGCTCATTAATCCCTAAGTCACGATTGAGCGAGCCACCGCTTATACTGACCGTGATGAGATGCGCAGCTGCCTGCATGGTGTTTTCGACATCGGCCTGAACCGATTGTCGCGCATTGGACACCAACACACCGACACCCGCAAGCATTGAGGCCAGTAACAGCAGAATGAAAAACAGATAGACCCTGAGTTTTAGACTCATGTGACTGTGGTCTCAACCGTGCCCTTGGCGCCAAGGTTATCCACCCAGCGAACGGTAATAACATCACCGGGCTCACCACCTTTTAGCTGAAAAGCAAAGTAGGGGTTGCGAGCAGTTGCTGTACCACATTTGACTGCCAGCATTTCTTGTTTATTGCGCCAGCAGCGGATGTCCTGAATATATTCAGCCGGAACCACTTGCTCGTTGTCATCCATGCCACGTCCGGTATGCATGGGATGCGCCAGCAGAATACGAACGGTTGTAAAATCACCATTGGCTCTGGCTCGAATTCTATCGCGCGCCTGTACCGCCATCAGGCACATCCTCCAACGTCAATTCGAACCGAGCGTGAGGTGACAAAGAGCTGTCCATCGGCTCGAACAACCGCAAACACATCAGAATCTTCAGCTATCTTGATCATGCTTTTGAACGGCATCACCATGTGTTCTGTTGGCTCAATCACCATCGCTAGCGGCTGCGGGTTTTTTTCCACCAGAATGATAACGCGTTCAATATGTGCCAGTGACGTTTCCAGTTCAACAGGCACCGATGCGCCATTCACGGCATAACTCGGCGGAGATCCCACCGTAAAACGTACAGAATCATCGTCCAGTGGTTCGGCTTCGCCAACAAGCGCCAATAAAGCATCCTCGATAGTCTTGGCATTGAAGGCTTCGCGAGGCCAATGTGCCAGTAGTCGCTGCGGCATCAACAAGCCACTACCGGCCACCAGCGCCAGTGTTGTTGCTGAAATAACCTGCATGACAACCTT
>SKGV01000064.1 GCA_007117275.1 Methylophaga sp. | reverse complement strand
GATGAGGTCATCGCCAATCATCCAGAACAGTTCCAACAGTTTCGTGAAGGTAAAGAACAGTTGTTGGGCTTTTTTGTCGGGCAGGTCATGAAAGCCTCTAAAGGCAAGGCCAACCCAGCTCAAGTGAACCAATTACTTAAGCAAAAACTCAACAGCTAAAACGCTTGGTTTGATATCTTCAATATCAAAAAACCATTGAAAAATACTGCATCGACATGGCTTGTCTCAGCAAGCCTTGTCGATATGAAAGCATAGTTTAAGCGGCTCAGGCGGCCAATTCTCTGGCCGCGGCTAACAAAGCCAGCCGTGCGATGACACCATAGGCATAAAAACGATTAGGCTCGGCATCTGGATTTTCACGCTTTTCGGGGCTGATACACGATTGTGCAAAGGCCAATGGCTCAAAGTGCATGCCCGGTGCATTGAGATTTTCATTGACGCCACGCCCAGTGTGCACTCGATAAAAGCCACCCACTACATAGTGATCCATCATGTATATCACTGGCTCGGCGACCGCCTGCTCCGGTCCCATAGTTTCAAATGTGTATACACCTTCCTGAATCAATACATTATCCACGAGCAGGCCTTCTTTGGCGGACGCCATTTTATTGCGTTGTTTGCGGTTAAGATTCAACACCTCGTCAGCACTTTTGACCATCATAACGCCCATCCCGTAGGTACCTGAGTCAGCCTTAACCACCACAAAAGGCTCACGATCGATACCATACTCGTCATACTTGCGCTGAATCATGCCCAACAGGCTGGTGACATTTCTGGCCAGACATTCTCCGCCTGACTTTTCCATGAAATTCACTTGACCACATTGCAAAGACAAAGGCGACACTAGCCATGGGTCAATATCTACTTGTGAAGCAAACGCTTTTGCAACAGCATGATAGTGCTTGAAGTGGTCTGACTTCTTGCGGGAAGACCAGCCTGCCTTCAATGGCGGGACCAGTTGTTGTTCGATACCTTCCAGAATGGTAGGAACTCCAGCAGAGAGATCGTTATTAAGCAATACCATGCAGGGTGAAAAATCATCATCCAGACTAAGCCTGGCACCATGACGCTGCAACGGTGAGAGCTGGGTCACCCTGCCAGAAGGTAACGCAATAGAGAGTGTTTCGGTTACATCATCACGCAGACTGCCAAGACGCGCTTCAAGGCCCGCCTTCTCAAAAATCATTCTAAGGGTTTCAAGACTCTCAAGATAAAACAGGTTACGCGTATGGTTTTCAGCAATGATCAAAATGCATCTGGCCCGTGGGCAATGCCGCTCCACCGCAGCTTGCGCGGCCTGAATACATAATGGCATGAACGCCGGATTAAGATTATTAAACCCGGCAGGAAATAAATTAGTATCCACCGGTGCAAGCTTGAAGCCAGCATTGCGCAGGTCCACTGATGTATAAAACGGTGCAGGCGTCTGAAGCCATTGCTCCCTGAACCAGCACTCCACATCAGCCTGACGCTCCAGCAAATGGGCTTCGAGTTTGAGCAGTGGCCCAGTCAATGCGGTTGTGAGATGGGGAACACCTGCGTTCATAGCTGCCTCTTTAAAGAGCGATTGAATAATGGATGAGCAGTCACAGCGAATCCCTATTGAAGTTGTGGAGTTGTTGTATCGAACAGCTTAGCTGAAATCAACATTACTTGCCCCTGCGCAGCACTGAAAATTTGGTTTAAGATAGCGGGCATGAAACATATCTGTTACGCACTTCTCATCGGTTTGCTTGCAAGCGTTGTTCCGAGCATTGCCATCTCGGCAGATAGTGAACAGCTTGCCAAACAGCGCCAGCTATTCAAACACGCAAGCAATGCTCTTGAGACCCATCAGCTGAACGTTTTCCGGCCGTTACGCGCAGAGCTTGCCGACTATCCATTGGCTGGGTATCTCGATTACCTCTACTTACAGCATCGGCTGAGTCAGGTTTCTGAGCAAATTTTACGAGAATTTTTTGCCGAAAACGAGGGCACTTTTTATGCTGATAGACTCAGGGCCCGTTGGCTTGATAGGCTGGCGGCACAGAAGGCGTGGCCAAACTATCTGGCGTTTTACCATGGCACACAGCCTGCATCACGGCAATGTTTGAAAGCACAGGCGCTGATCGCCACAGGCAATCGGCGCGAAGCGCAAGAGATGTTTGAACAGCTCTGGCTAGTCAATCAATCACAGCACGATAACTGCGACCCTGTATTTGAACATGCTGCCCGTGAAGGCTGGTTGACGGATGATCTGCGTTGGCAGCGTCTGATACTGGCGCTGCGTGCCCAACAATTTACTCTGGCAAAGTTTCTGGCGCGATCAGCCAATAACAGTAGCGAGGCGGAAGCTTGGGTACAGCGCTGGGAGACTATCCATGAAAATCCGCTGAGCTTGCTCAACCAGCTGCCCGCGGAACCACCAAGAGGCAATCAAATATCGCTTGCTCGGGATCTACCACTCAGCAGAGAAATACTGATCCACGGCATTACCCGCTTGGCTCGACAAAACCCTGAACAGGCCTTTGAAGTCTGGCAACGACTGTCACCCCATTACAGTTTCGAGCGGTCAGACTATGAGCAGGTACGCCGAGAAGCTGGTAAATGGTCAGCGCTCAAACGTGAAGCCGCCGCGCTGGGCCTGTTTGGCGATGTCGGAGATGAGCCCTGGAAAGTTCGAGCAGCACTGTGGCAGCAAAACTGGCCGGCCGTACAGGATGCTATTCAAAGTCTGAATGAAGAAGAACGTCAATTAAATCGCTGGCAATACTGGCTGGCACGCAGCGAAGCTGAACTGGGTCGATATGAATCTGCAATGGCAATCTATGCCCACATCGCAGGTGAACGAGATTTCTACAGCTTTATGGCGGCAGATCGTCTGCAACAGCCATACCAGATGAACCACAACCCCATTGCCTTCGATGCAGACACCATACAGGCATTTCGTCAACATATTGATGTGCGCAGACTTGAGGAGTTCTTTCATCTAAATCTTGATTTGGAAGTCCGTCGACAAATATTTCGCCTGACACACACCTTTTCTCCACAACAACTCCAATTGCTGGCGGTGGTCACCCATGACTTGCAATTACATCATCAAACCATTGCCATACTGGGTCGTGCGCGCTACTGGGATGCCCTGGATTTGCGATTCCCGGTACTTTACCAGGCCCCAATGCAGCGAGCCGCCAAAGCAAATCGACTGGACAGTTCATGGCTGCTGGCAATCGCTCGGCAGGAAAGCGCCTTTCAAGAGCACGTGCGTTCTCATGCCGGTGCAGTAGGTCTGATGCAAGTGATGCCGCATACTGGGCGCGCAGTTGCCAGAAGGCTCAATGATCCGATGCAACATGTCAACGAACTCACTCGGCCTGAACGCAATATACAACTGGGTAGCGCCTACCTTCGACAAATGCTGGATCGCAAGCAGAATAATCCGATATTGGCGACCGCTGCATACAACGCAGGCCCTCGTCGCGTTGAACGCTGGCTGCCAGAGCAAACGTTGCCGGTAGATATCTGGATAGAAAACATTCCGTTCAATGAAACCCGGCGTTATGTCAGAACTGTGATGAGTTATGCAGCGATATACGACTATCAGCAAGGACTTCCAGTTACACCGCTGAAACGGCGTATGCCTGCAATACAAGCCAAAGATCCGTAAACTGTGGTTATGAATACCTATCTGGTGGGTGGCGCTGTTAGAGATAAATTACTGGGAATCGACACGCAGGATCGAGACTGGGTGGTGGTTGGCAGTGACGTAGCAACCCTTATGGCAATGGGCTTTAAGCCGGTAGGTAAAGACTTTCCAGTCTTCCTGCACCCTGAGACACAGGAAGAATATGCACTGGCCAGAACCGAGCGAAAATCTGGCCACGGCTATCATGGCTTTGTGTTTCATACCTCGCCAAGTGTGACACTCGAGCAAGATTTGAAACGCAGAGATCTGACCATCAACGCTATGGCACAGACCGAAAGTGGTGAAATCATTGACCCATTTGGCGGCCAAGCGGATCTGCAGTCGGGCATTCTTCGCCATGTGTCACCGGCGTTTAAGGAAGATCCAGTCCGGGTGTTGCGTCTGGCTCGCTTTGCTGCCCGCTTTGGCTTTACTGTCGCGCCAGAAACCCGCCAGCTGATCGAAGAAATGATTGACTCCGGTGAGTTGACTCATCTGGTTGCAGAGCGCGTCTGGCAAGAGCTGCAACTGGCGCTGATGTCAGATACACCCTCACTGTTTTTCACTTGCCTGCGTGACATCAAGGCCCTGGCAGTGCTGTTCCCAGAAGTTGACCGACTGTTTGGTGTGCCGCAGCATCCCAAATGGCATCCTGAAATCGATACCGGGGTTCATGTGATGATGGTGCTTGATCAAG
>SKGV01000059.1 GCA_007117275.1 Methylophaga sp. | reverse complement strand
TGCCTCGGCCATTGAACGTTCATGTCAGGACAAAGCAACGATTGTGGCTGATGATGAACATGAACGAGGTGTTAGAGCGCTATTGAATCTGGGTCATACATTTGGCCATGCGATTGAGACCGGCACAGGCTATGGCAACTGGTTACATGGAGAAGCCATCGCGGTTGGTATGCTAATGGCGGCTGATTTATCTCAACGTTTGGGCTGGTTATCAGCCGAGGCGGTGGCGCGGATACGCACAATTTTACACGTTGTGGATTTACCCGTTGAAGCACCGAGTGAGATGACGGAACAGCAATTTATGGAGTTAATGGCGGTTGATAAGAAGGTACAGGATGGTGTGATCCGGCTTATCTTGCTTAAAGGGATTGGTCAGGCGGTGATCAGTGATGATTATGACGCTGCTCAATTAAGCGCCACCCTTCAGGCATTTATTGGCTAACAGATTTTGTTCTGGACGATGACTGCCAGAGCCATAACTGAGCTGGCCTGTACGCCAGACTGACTTTGCCGACAATTCTCTCTGGTAGGGAGTGAGCTGAGTCCAATCACGGGTCAGCAAAGCTGATGCCCATGCTGAGGAAACAAACTGGGTCGCTGTTCGTAGAACCAGTGCACTTCGACAGGCGCTGTCTGATAGAGCACTGGGAAACAGCCATCGATGCACCCAGACTCACTCAACACTTGAATTCTGTGGCTATGGGCTTCGATGCTTTTTATCAGTGCTAACCGGCTGTGCGAATGCTGCTGTGCAAGCCATAGCGCCAGACTGTCTGAGGTCATCTGCCAGTGTCTGGGAATCTCGCTGACATCCATCACACTGCTGTCAGGGAGCCAGATATGCAACCCTGCTTCAGGTCGATGGCTTTCGGGATGTTGATAACTGCGAGCCCCCGGGCTCAACGCAAGCAATATCAAGCCAAACTGTTTCATCGCCAACAAGGCCATATGATGTGCGGTCTCATCATCAAAGGTATGTTTTTGCTGGGCGACTCTTACGGTGTCGGCAAAGGGGCCGCCGCCGGGGACGACGATGATGGGTGTCTGCACTGCGGCGTGTTGCAATGACTGCATCCATATATGAAGCCTGGGACTGGTGAACAAGCTGCCTCCCAGTTTGACAATGTGCATCAGGTCTTAGGCCTTACGTAAAGATTCGACAACCTGACACATTGCCGCTGCCTTATCATCAACTTCACGATATTCTGCTTCAACCTCCGAGTCAGCGACAATGCCGCCCCCGGCCCAGAATCGCAAGCGCCGCTGGTTATAGATCATGGTTCGAATGGCAATGTTACTGTCCATCTTGCCATCAACACTGACATAAGCAATGCTGCCGCAGTAAACGCCGCGCCGGTGTGGCTCCAGTTCTTCGATGATTTGCATGGCCCGCAGTTTGGGGGCACCAGTAATTGATCCGCCGGGAAAACAGGCGCGCAATAGACTGACAGCGTCTTGTTGCTCTGCCAACTCACCGGTGACGGTGCTCACCAGATGATGGACCGTGGCAAAGGATTCCAAGGCAAAGGGTTTTGGTACTTTGATAGAGCCTGGGCGACAGACTTTACCCAGATCGTTTCTCAGTAAATCAACAATCATCAGGTTTTCAGCGCGATCTTTCAGGCTGCTTTGCAATGCAGTTGCCAAGGCCAGATCCCTGTGGGGATCTTGGCGGTCTCTCGGTCGAGTACCTTTAATTGGTTTAGTTTCTACTTGCTGACCGTGTAATTTGAGCAGTCGCTCGGGTGATGAGCTCATCACACAGACGTCCGAGGTTTGCAGAAATGCAGAGAAAGGTGCGGCATTGCGTTGCCGCAGCGCTTGATAGGCCACCCAGCCATCGCCATCGGCTTTAATTTCGTAGCGTTTTGCCAGATTAACCTGGTAGCAATCACCTTCAACGATATAGTGTTTGATACGATCGAAAGCCTGCTGATAGTTATGTTGATCCAGATTGCAAGCCAGCGGCCCTGTTACCGTAAATTCCGCTGGTTGGATTGTTTGGTGTGGATTCGCCTGCAAACGTCGCAAAAGCTCAGGCCAAAAGGCTTTAGTCCTCGGGTCTTGTGCATGACTGACCAGCCAGCACTTTTCAAGCTGGTGATCGTTGACGATGGCCCAGTCGTAAATACCGACGGCAAGATCAGCAATGTTTTCGGCATTGTCTGCAGTAGTAGGTAGCTGTTCTATGCAGCGTCCCAGGTCATAGCTGAAATAACCAATGGCACCGCCAGAAAAGGGCAGTTCACATTGGGCTTGTTTGAGCGGCGATAATACCGCTTGCAGTGCTTCAAAGGGATCGGCGTCATACTGTTGAACCGATTGTGTTCGTTGCCATTGATGTACTCGGCGTTGATAGCACTGCAGGGTGATAAACGGATCCGCGGCAATAATATCGTAGCGACCATTTTCACCGGGTGTACCGGCACTATCGAGTAAGGCCGGCCAAGGCAGGTCTCGTACCTTTTCAAACAGCTGGGTGCAGTCAGCGTGATAGGGTAGCTCTGTGAGTAATTCGGCGTGTAGGGTCATCCGGTTATTTTACGCGATATGGCTAAATTGTTGCTGCGCTAACAAAGCAAGTGCTGTGGCAGGAGCGAAATCAGCAGCGGCTTTATGGTTGTCATATAACATTGCCAGATCCAGATAAGGGCGTTGCAGACGATCTGCTAGCTGATGGGCGATGAACCGGCCAATGCCAGCACCAATCACTGGGCTTTGCGGATCTAATGATGGCTGCGCGGATAATACCTGTAAAGTGGCTTGTGTTATTTTTTGCAACTGCTTCTCAGTAAACCAGCGTGCCAATAACAGCCATTGAGCAGTAGTACCGCGATCAGCATCTGTGCCGAGCAGACGAGCCAGTCTTTGTTCACAGGCGGCCGGATGCCAAGGCATACCATCGGCACTGCGATCGGATATCTCACTAGCATCCAGGTAGTTCAGCAGGCACCAACAATCGCCAGTGGTTGCAAACACCTCAGCGGCCAGTGATAGCCAGCGGCCTTCAAACGGTGCCTGCTCGCTCAGAGCAATCAACGGTGTTCTGATGGCACCGGTATAGGCAAGTTCGCCGAGTTGCTGACGTTGAAAATCTTCATAGCCCTGGGGTTGTGCAAGGCCATTTTGGAGTGGAACGATATCGGTAGTGGTACTGCCGATATCGACTAATAGGCCCTCATTGATTGAGGCGGCCGTGAAGCTGGCGGTCGCCAACCAGTTCATCGATGCAACAGCCTGCCACTGGTCACGAGCCTGATCAACGCTCAACCAACCATCACGCCCGTAAATGCTCAGTTTGTCGGTTGAGATGTATTCCAGCAGATGATTGAGGATTTCTGAGACGCCCACCTGGCGGTTAGCAAAAACGTCCACCAATTCACCGGTCATGGTGACAAAATGTCGATCATTGGCATTGCCGAGTGAGTCAAACGCCGTTCTGAGCGCCCTGCGCAGTTGGTCTGCGCCCTGCCATAAAGGACAGGGCAGCTCAATAGCGGTTATCACTCGACCTTTGTTGTCACAGCGAGCCACTTTGAGATGTGCACCGCCAATATCCCAGCCTGAATAGCAGGCCGCTGCTGCGGTTTTCATGATGTTTTTCCTGATAATTGAGACACTGTTGAGACAATATAATCGGCCATATTGCTGTTTTTGGCGACGGATAATCCTGCATAGGCCTTGGTCAGTCGTGGATTGATTTCAATCACCACCGCCTGTTGTGACGCAAGAATAACATCAACACCTACGAAACCATGCAGCCCTGGGATGGCCTGAATCAATGTTCGAGACAATGTCGCTGCCTGTTCGAACGAAAATAGCGCTTCTGGAACGCTGTTGACGGACACGCCTGTCAGCGTCATTTGCTGATGGTCGACGCTGATATGTTGACGGTTGATACTTAAAAGCTCGAAGCTATCTTGGTTGTTGACGTACAGACTGATACTGATGGCATCTCCCTCGATAAAGGGCTGCACGATGGTTCTCTGGCGTTGTTGTAAGGGTAATTGAGCAATGTAGCGTCGTGTTTGAGCCGTTGTTTCAATTAGCATGGTGTCCAGGCAGCCAGCCCCATCGGCGGGTTTTACTACCCAGCGATTGGCTATTTGCGTGTGTTTGAGCCAATCGCAGGCGCGCCAGGTTGCGGGAGTTGCTATGCTGGCAGCCTTCAGTGTTGAGGCGGATTTGATTTTGTCACTGCAAATTTCAATGGCCGTCAAACTGCAGCCCAGGGCGATTTTGCCTGCGTCGTGCACCTGTTGATGCAGCGTCAATAGCTGCCCATCAGTCTCTGGGGCGATGACGAAAAACAGGTCAAAGTCATTAAGGGCTTGTTGCCATAGATGGGAAAAGTCCTGATAGCTTTTGACGGTAAG
>SKGV01000015.1 GCA_007117275.1 Methylophaga sp. | reverse complement strand
TCAGTTCCGGTGCAGTTGAGTGAGATACTGTCTGCCAAAAACAGGCATCAGTTGCCACCTATTGACCCACAGCAGGAAGAAAGAGTGCCCGCAACATGACAAAACTGAGCAAAACCTCTTACCTGCTTTGATTGAGCAAGGAACTAAGCGGCAAGAGGCGCCAACGACTTTGTCATTATCAGTTGCCGTTTTATTGAAGGCAACAGCCTGAATGTAATAAGCCAACTAAGATTGGCCGCTAAATATCAGACAAGCGACTCGTTCTAATAAGATCAGGATCGATTGATTTTTGACTAACCTACTCGGTGACTATTTTTTTAATTCAGTCTGGTATTTGCTTTTCCACTCGTCGTAAGGCATGCCATAGACGATTTCTCTAGCCTTATCGTAGTCCATGTCCAGGCCTTTTGCCTCTGCTTCAGAGAGATACCATTTCGATAAGCAATTGCGGCAAAAGCCCGCCAAATTCATCAGATCGATATTTTGCACATCGGTACGTTCTTGCAAATGTGCCACCAGGCGACGAAATGCAGCTGCTTCAAGTTCGGTTTGTGTCTGTTGATCCATACTGCCTACCATTATTTTCTTAATTGACTGATATCGACTTTCAAGGCTTTAGGGAGTGAAAACTCAACGGTTTCCGGCTCACCGCCGCCTTCTTCTATGCTGGCGACACCCTGTGTTTTCAGATAGTTCACCACTTGTTGCACCAGCAATTCAGGCGCGGAAGCCCCGGCTGTTAGGCCGATCACCTGTTTACCGATTAACCAATCCGGATCAATCTGCTCAGCACTGTCAATCAGATGGGCAGGTGTGCCCAGTTTTTCAGACAGTTCGCGTAAACGATTTGAATTGGAACTGTTCACCGAGCCAACCACCAGCAGCAGATCACACTCTGCCGCCAAAAGCTTGACCGCATCCTGACGATTCTGCGTGGCATAGCAAATATCATCTTTGCCCGGCCCGATAATCTTGGGAAATCGTTGATGCAAGGCATCAATCACCCGTGAGGTGTCGTCTACCGACAGTGTTGTCTGGGTGACAAAGGCGATATTGTCAGGGTTTTTCACTTGAAGTTTGGCGACATCTTCTGGCGATTCGACCAGATACATAGCTCCTTCTTTGGATGTATATTGACCCATCGTGCCTGCCACTTCAGGGTGTCCAGCATGACCGATAAGAATGCATTCCCGTGACTGCTTGTCATGTCTGGCGACTTCAAGATGGACTTTGGTGACCAGCGGGCATGTGGCATCAAACACTTTCAGATCACGCTGTTTGCCCTGTCGATGAACTTCCTTTGAAACGCCGTGAGCACTGAAAATGACAGTGTTGCCATCGGGCACCTCGTCCAATTCCTCAACAAATACCGCCCCTTTATCGCGAAGGTCTTCAACCACAAAGCGGTTATGAACAACTTCATGGCGAACATAAATTGGCGCGCCAAACATTTGCAAGGCACGTTCAACTATGTCAATCGCCCGATCAACGCCCGCACAAAAACCACGCGGGTTTGCCAAAATCAATTTAGCCATCAGAGTACAGCCTTGGGATAGGAGCCAAGGACACGGAACACAGACGCTTCATTTTCAAGCTTTGTCAGTGCCTCAGCCACTGCTGGTGACTGAGTGTGTCCATCAATATCAATAAAAAATACGTATTCCCACATGCCTTTGCGCGAGGGCCTGGATTCAATCCTGCTCATGCTGATGCCGCTGTCAGCCAGTGGTTTAAGCAAACTCTGCAACGCACCAGGTTTGTTCTGAGTGGACACCAGCAAGGCCGTTTTGTCCTCGCCCGATGGGCCAACATCCTGAGTGCCAATTACTAAAAATCGTGTGGTATTGCCCGCTTCATCTTCGATATTACTGGCGATAACTTCGAGGCCATAAATGTCAGCAGCGCTACTGGCTGCAATGGCAGCCGCATCATCGCCCAACTCAGCCACCCGTCGTGCAGCTAGCGAGTTACTATCCAGTGCGATCAATTCGGCTTGGGGTAATTGATCAGCGAGCCACTGACGGCATTGCGCCAGTGCTTGAGGATGCGCATAAACAGTCTTGATCTGATTCAGCTGACTAGTTTTGCCGAGCAGATAGTGGTGAATACGCAAGGTCACTTCACCATTAATTTTTAAGGGTGAAGTGATAAAGCGATCCAATGTGTGAGAAACCATGCCCTCACTGGAATTTTCCACCGGCACAACCCCATATCTGGCGTATTCTGTTTCCACAGCCCGAAATACATCGGCAATCGTGCTCACCGGTTGCAACTGAGCAGAACCACCAAAATGTTTCAGTGCAGCCGCTTGGGTAAATGAACCTTCCGGCCCCAAATATGCAACCTGTAAAGGCTTTTCGGCGGCGAGACAAGCTGACATGATTTCCCTGAAAATTCGCCCGACTTCAACATCGGGCAGTGGACCACTATTTCGCTGCATGACTTTGCGTAAAATCATGGCTTCTCGATCGGGTCGATAAAAATCCTGCTGCTCACCCGAGGCTATTTTTACCTCGGCGACTTTTTGCGCCAACCCGGCGCGCTGATTCAGCAACTGTTGAATTTGCTGATCGATATCGTCTATTTGTTGTCGTATCTGCTGTAACGCTTTGTCTTCGCTCATTTGCTCAACCGTACTGACGTTCAAACTCAGTCATAAATGCAATCAGTGTATCCACGCCTTGCTCAGGCATGGCATTGTAGAGGCTGGCGCGCATACCCCCGAGGTCTCGGTGCCCCTTGAGTGTCAGCAAACCATTATCAGCGGCCATTTGCAAAAATTGCCTGTCCAATGTGCTATCGGCCAGGGTGAATGGAATATTCATCCATGAGCGATAGCGTCGGTCGACCGGGTTGTGATAAAACGCACTGCTATCAATGGCATGATAAAGCTTGCTTGCTTTACGCGCATTGATTTCAGCCATTTTTTTCAGACCGCCATTGCGTTTTAACCATTTGAAGACCAGCCCTGCCAGATACCAACTGTAGGTGGCTGGAGTGTTATACATGGATGCATTATCTGCGTGCGTTTTATAGTCAAACATCACCGGCGTTCCAGCTAATGTCTTCCCCAGCAAATCCTTACGCACAATGACTAGACATAAGCCGGCAGGCCCAATGTTCTTTTGGGCCCCGGCGTAAATCAAGCCGAAACGGCTCACATCGACTGGTCGTGATAGCAAGGTAGATGAATAATCAGCCACCAATGGCACATCACTCACATCTGGAATCTCGGCAAACTCAAGCCCGTGAATGGTCTCATTCGGAGTGTAATGAAGGTAAGCCGCATCGGGGTTTAATTGCCAGTCAGCCTGATCAGCTATCGTGGTAAAACGATTAGCCGTCGAATCGGTGGCTACATTAACCTGTGCATAACGTTTTGCCTCAGCAATGGCTTTCTTTGACCACGCACCCGTATTGAGATAATCCGCCGATGATTTGCCCCGCAGCAGGTTCATTGGAATCATTGAAAACTGACTGGAGGCACCGCCCTGTAAAAAAAGCACAGCATAATCGTCTGAGATATCCAGCAGTTCACGCAGATCCTGCTCGGCTTCCGTAGCAATGGATGTATACTCCGGCCCACGATGACTCATTTCCATCACCGACATTCCAGACCCACGCCAATCCAGCATTTCTTCACGTGCCTGCATAATGACTTCCGTCGGCAGCATGGCCGGACCGGCACTAAAATTGAACGCTCTCAAGGTTGTTATTCTTCTGAATCGTCTGAGTTATCTTCTGGCTGAGCATCGACACCAGTATCACTGTCTTCATCTTCGTCTTCGATGACGCGTTCGAGCCCAACCAGTTTTTCATCTTTGGTCAAATTGATAAGCTTGACACCCTGCGTGTTTCTGCCCACCAGAGACACATGCTTGACTGGCGTTCGAACCAATGTACCGCCGTTGGTAATTAACATGATCTGGTCTTCATCGCAGACCTGAACAGCACCTACCACATTGCCGTTACGTGCCGAGGTCTGGATAGAAATGATACCTTGGCCACCCCTGCCTTGAACGCGATATTCTTCAAGGTTGGTTCGTTTGCCATAGCCAAACTCTGTGGCGGTCAAAATAGCGCCATCAGGCTGAGCGATAATCAGTGAAATGATGCGTTCGCCGTCACCGATACGCATGCCACGAACACCACGCGATACACGCCCCATTGAGCGCACATCGGTTTCTGGGAAGCGAATCACCTTACCTGCAGAGCTAAATAGCATCACATCTGACTCGCCACCGGTCAGAGCAACACCGACCAGTTGGTCACCCTCTTTCAAGTCAACAGCAATAATGCCGTTGGCACGTGGTCTGGAGTAATCAACCAGAGGTGTTTTTTTGACGGTGCCCGAAGCGGTTGCCATGAAAATAAACTTATCGGCTTCAAAGGCCCGAATCGGCAATACCGCATTGATACGCTCACCTTCATCCAAAGGTAACAAATTGACTATAGGTTTACCTCTGGCGCTGCGGCCACCTTGAGGCAATTCGTAGACTTTTTTCCAGTAGACCTTGCCAGCGCTGGAAAAGCACAACAGTGTATCGTGGGTATTAGCGATAAAGAGATGTTCGATAAAGTCTTCATCTTTCATCGAGGTAGCTGACTTGCCTTTACCACCCCGACGCTGAGCCTGATAGGTGTCCAACTGCTGAATCTTGGCATAACCGGCATGCGACAAAGTGACCACCATTTCTTCTTCGGTGATCAAGTCTTCCAGGGTCAGATCTAGGTGTACATCCAGAATTTCGGTACGGCGCGCATCACCGTATTCGTCGTTGATAGCCACCAGTTCTTTGCGAATCACTGCCATCAAGTTGTCTGGATCACTCAAAATCGCCAGCAATTCGGCGATGAGATCCAAGACTTCACGGTATTCCTGCAGGATCTTGTCCTGCTCAAGGCCAGTCAGTCGATGCAAGCGCATGTCAAGGATGGCTTGCGCCTGAACCGGTGACAGGTGATATTGGCCCTGAACCAGGCCAAATTCAGCGGCCAGATCTTCAGGTCGTGAAGCCTCTGCACCTGCGGCACCAAGCATCTCAAGAATCATCTCGCTACGCCAACCGCGGCTTAACAATGCTTGTTTGGCTTCAGCCGGACTTGGTGATGCCTTGATAAGCTCAATTACTTCATCAATGTTAGCCAGCGCTGTTGCCAGGCCTTCAAGGATATGGGCACGCTCTCTAGCCTTTCGCAGCTCAAATATCGAACGACGAGTCACCACTTCACGACGATGGCGGATAAACGCTTCGAGAATTTGTTTCAAGTTGAGTGTTCGTGGCTGACCGTCAACAATCGCCACCATGTTGATGCCAAACACCGTTTGCATTTGTGTTTGTTGGTAGAGATTATTCAGCACCACTTCTGGCACTTCGCCGCGCTTGAGCACGATGACCATGCGCATACCGTCCTTGTCGGACTCATCGCGCAGTGCAGAAATGCCTTCTATTTTCTTTTCTTTAACCAGTTCTGCAATTTTTTCCAGCAGACGTGCCTTATTGACCTGATAAGGCAGTTCTTTTACTACAATGCTTTGCTGACCCGTGGCATCGTTGGTTTCAATGTCTGCTCGGGCTCGAATATGAACTCGGCCTCGGCCAGTCTGGTAAGCCTCAGCAATGCCTCTAGCACCATTGATGATGGCTGATGTAGGAAAGTCTGGGCCAGGCACATGCTGCATCAACTCGCCAACGCTAATGTCGGGCTGATCAATCATCGCTACGCATGCGTTGAGGATTTCTGTCAGGTTGTGCGGCGGAATATTGGTCGCCATGCCGACCGCAATACCCGATGAGCCATTGACCAGCAATGCAGGAAACCGCGTTGGCAACACTGCGGGCTCCGACTCTGATTCATCGTAGTTGGGAATGAAATCGACGGTTTCTTTTTCAAGGTCCGCCAGCATTTCATGGGCAATTTTGGCCATACGCACTTCGGTGTAACGCATAGCGGCGGGCGGATCACCGTCGACCGAACCAAAGTTACCCTGGCCATCGACCAGCATGTAGCGCATCGAGAATGGCTGTGCCATGCGAACCATCGTGTCATAGACTGCGGTATCACCATGCGGGTGATATTTACCAATGACGTCACCGACGATACGCGCCGACTTTTTATAGGGACTATTCCAGCTGTTGCCCAGCTCCCGCATCGCATACAGTACTCGGCGATGCACTGGTTTCAAACCATCCCTGACATCTGGCAAGGCCCGCCCCACAATGACACTCATTGCGTAGTCGAGGTAGGATTGTTTCATCTCCTCTTCTATGCCAATCGAGTCCAATTCCAGCGCAATTTCACTCATTTGTTGTTTCCAAAAATAACAGGCATCAAGAAAGCACTGATCATAGCACTATCGTTGATTTCCTGCACCTTTATCAGGGGTATACTAGGGAGCATCGACTCTGGAGAAATAATCGCTCAAATCCTGCTCCAGCGCGACCAGAATCTCTTCTAGGCCGTGTTGAAGCCCAGTTACGGTCTTGCCGGGTGTGGATTCCTCAATATCGACCTCGACGCGAAAGCCAGTTTGGAACAGTAATCTGCGAGCGGACTCTGTATTGCTACTCAAAAAAAACTGCATTTCAATGACTGCCTCAGGTGAATACTGTGAACGTTGCTCGCCATAGAGCGCGGTGAGGGTGACATCCATCACCATGTCGGCAGCATCATTCCTTTGACGAATCACCCGTGAGAACAAGCCGGTTTTTTGCAACCAGCGTTCCAGCTGAGACGTCAGCATGGTCTGGGGATCAACAATAAATTCATGGCCTGTTTGTGCCGCGTATTCAGTATCGCCAACCCGCATCATTAGCGAACTGCCAGCAAACTGTGGGCTGACAGAAATATCTGTCAAATAGACAATGCGGTCAATCGCCTGCTGGTGACTGACACTTCCGCGATCAACATCCAAGACATAAAACCGGGGCTGCTGGCTGTCGACAGTCTGTTTTTCTCTATCACCACCAAAACTGAAACATGCCGTCAGCAACAGAGGTGTTATCAACACAGCAAAGCGTTTTGTAATGGGTACATTCACAATTAGATTATCTCCGGAGTTAACGGGGGACTGATGCGCTTAGAGGGATGACTTTCAAAGCGCAAAAACTCGTAAATAATGACAAGCTATAATAGCCGTCGTCCACTGCCATCTCAACGAGCACGCATGAATACTCTAAAAAGCAAAATTCGTGATATCGAAAACTTTCCTATAGCAGGTGTGACTTTTCGCGACATCACGCCATTGTTAGCCGATCATATACTGTTACAGACTGCAGTTCAGGCAATGGTGAAGCCTTTTCGTGAGAGCAGCATCACCGCCGTGGCGGGTATGGAAGCGCGTGGCTTTATTTTTGGCAGTCTGGCTGCATCGGATCTGGGTGTCGGTTTCATCCCACTCAGAAAACCCGGCAAACTTCCTCACCAGGTTAAGAAAATAGACTATCAACTTGAGTATGGTTCAGCGACCTTGGAGGTGCACCTTGATGCTATTCAGGCCGGTGACAAAATACTCTTAGTCGATGATGTTTTGGCAACAGGCGGGACAGCGCGGGCCAGTTGCCAGCTTGTCGAACAGCTGGGAGGTGTTATTGTTGGCTGTAGTTTTCTGCTAGAAATCACCGCACTCAATGGGCGCAAACAACTCACAAATTATCCGTTAACCAGTCTGATACATTACTGACATTCATGAACTTGGCTAATAAAATCATCCGCCATGATGACCAGCCCACACATTCAAAAGCTCACGGGTGACGGCCTGATAGTCATCCGCCCGGGTAATCGCCGAGATCATTGCCACCGAATTCACCCCCGTCTGTTTGAGTAGTTTTGCCCGCGGCACATCAATACCACCAATCGCCACCAAAGGATACTGATCCGCAAGTATCGATTGCCACTGTTGCAGTCGCTCGATGCCCTGCGCAGCCCACGGCATCTGCTTGCTGGTCGTGGCATACACAGGCCCCAATGCGATATAGCTGGGATTCACTGCCAGTGCACGCGCTAACTCCCAGTAGGAATGCGTCGATACCCCTAATCTCAATCCTGACTGTTCAATTTCCAGCAAGTTGGCATCGTGTAAATCTTCCTGCCCCAAATGAACACCATAGGCGCCGGCCTCAACGGCCATCTGCCAGTGGTCATTGACAAAAAAGCTGATGGCATCATGTTGCTGGCTAGTGGCCACTGCGCTAAAGATTTCGCTGCGCGTTTTGGTGGCTGTTTGGTCTTTGACGCGTAGTTGAATGGTTTTGACACCCAGCTCCAGTAGCTTTTCGACCCAGTCTGCACTGTCGACCACTGGGTAGATGCCAAGACTTTTGTCGCAGGCAGGAAACTTAAAATGCTTGCCGATAAGATCAGCCCGATAACTCAAACGCGGCATATCGCTGATAGACAGCGGATGACGATGATGCGTCAGCAGATGATAGGGCCCTTGCAGACTGGCATCACGAATTCCACGTGTTACGTATGCTTTAGCAAGAACAACGGCATCTCTGAGATCGTGACCGAGTGCCAACTGGCTAGCAATAGCACTGGCCAATACACAACCAGTGCCCCTCGCCTCGTTTTTCAGCCGAGATTGATACAAATAAAAAGTTGTCTGCTCGCTGCTGTAATAGTCAGTTGCAAAGGTAGTTTCAGCATGACCACCTTTAACCAAGCAAGCGGCAAGTCCTTCATTGAGTAGCTGTTGTGCCGCCAACTCTATCGACTGAGCGTGTGCACTGAGCCGTTCAAGTTCAAGCAAATTCGGTGTCAGCAATGTGAGTTTGCTGAGCAGTTTCTGGCGAATCATCTCACCGACCTCGAGCCCGACTGACAAGCCACCACTTGACGCAGCCAGCACTGGATCAAGAATGACCGGCACTCGGTGACGCTCGACAATTTTGACGATGCAGTCTGCGATAGGTCGATCTGGAATCAAGCCGATTTTTATTGCAGCAATATCAAAATCAGCCACACAGCTTTCGTATTGACGAAAAAAAGCTTCAGCGCTCAGTGCTCCAAGATTCACCAGACCGTCACTTCGTTGTTCGGTCAGCGCGGTCACCAATGGCACAGGATGACAATTGTGATGACTGACGGTCTGGATATCGGCGGTTAGCCCCGCACACCCTTGGGGGTCAAGCCCGCCAATCAGTAATATGGCGGGCTTAGCTGACATGTTGCTGCCAAATGGGTTGATCCAGTGTGGGCGTAGAAGGTTTTGCGTTATCTCGTTTAGGCATGATCCCGCCCTCATAGGCCAGCCTTCCGGCATTGATTGCTTGGGCAAATGCCTGAGCCATTACTGCAGGTTCAAGTGCTTCAGCCACTGCAGTATTGAGCAAGATGCCGTCATAGCCCATTTCCATTGCCTGGACAGCATCCGATGGCTTACCAATACCGGCGTCCACCAGCAAGGTCATCTCAGGCAAGCGCTTTCTGAGCGTGCTTAATGCATAGGGGTTTAACAAACCTTGTCCAGTGCCGATCGGCGCACCCCATGGCATCAATACTTCACAGCCCAAATCCGCCAGTTTTTGACAGAGCACCAAGTCATCAGTGCAATATGGGAACACCTTAAAACCCTCCGCGATAAGCGTTCGCGTTGCCTCTACCAAGGCAAAGGGGTCTGGCTGCAAGTTATAGCTGTCGCCCATGACCTCCAGCTTTATCCAATCTGTTTCAAACAATTCTCGGGCCAGACGTGCGGTGTTGACCGCTTCTTTGACGCTGTAACAACCCGCCGTATTCGGCAGCAAGTGACAACCCAGCGACTCGATCATCTGCCAAAACTGTTGGCCGCTTTGTGCCTGTTCTGCTGATTGACGGCGCAGTGAAACGGTAATGACTTCAGCAGACGATGCCTTGATGGCTTCGATCATCACCTGCGGTGAAGAATACAAGGCGGTGCCAATAAACATTCGACTGTTGAGTGTCTGACCATACACCTGCCAATTAGATGCTTGCATGTTAACCTCCACTCATCGGTGCAATAACGTCCAGTCTGTCACCGGGCTTGACCATGACATGTTGCTGTTCGGAGCGTGGCACGATGGTGTCATTTAATACCACCACATAACGCCCCTGCACTTGCTGGGCGAGATGTAATGCTTGCGTCAACGAGACTGGCATCGCCAGTTCTATCAGCTTGTCGTTGACACTAATAGTGTTTGTCGATGTGTGTGCTTCAGTGGACATGACTGGCTTCCGATAACAGTGTCTGTGTTTTCATTACCAAAGACTCAAGGCAACGCTCGATGACGGCAGGACCAAACAGATAACCGTGTCGATAAAAGCCATTCAACTGATATCCCCATGATGTCTGGCGAATTTCCGGCAAATGTCCGAGCAATGCCGGTCGACAATGTGCTCGCAGTTCGAGAATTCTGGCTTCAGCAAATCCCGGATGCAGGCTATACAGTGCCGATAACAACTCAAGGCCACTACGCACACTTAACTGGGATCTATCTGCGCTCTCTATCACGGTCGCGCCCAATACGTATTCATGATTGGGACGCGGTGCCAGATAGAATGGATAGCGTGGATGCATCAGTCGAATGCAATGCTGCAAATCAACCGCTGGGGCGTGAACGCGTATCACCTCACCACGCACACTGCGAAGGTCAGAAATATCGGCACGCGCACCATTACCACGACAATCCAAGACCGATTCATAGTCAGTCAATGCTGTCGAAAAATAGCGATGACAGAGTTCATCAATAACCTGTTCGCTGAGCTGTTCAACTGCTGTGATCTGCTGCCACTGGCAATTCTGTTCAAGAAACTCGCCCAGCACCTGAAACAACTGGCGGTTATCAAGGCAGGCTTCATCGGCAAAAAACAATGCCTGTTGAAAACGTTCTACCAGCTCGGGTTCTCGTGCTTTAAGTTGTTGTGTGTTTAACGACTGATAGGCTGATGGACCAAGGACATGATCTGCCCGGCGCTGATAACGCTGCATTTCTGCCTTATCGCCCGGATGCGCCACCACCAGCGTGCCATTGTTGTTAAAAAAAATGCGCTCAGACAACTCTGACAACCACGTCGGCCACAGAGCATAGGAACGCATCCCCAGTTCCAACACTGATGTATCGGCAGAGACTGCCTCGGTGTAAGGCGCGATCATGGAGGCAGCAATAAAGCCAGCACTATCGGTGCCAAGGCGGTCATCACTGGAGGCTATGTCTACGTGATGTCCCGCCCTGGTCAACCGCCAAGCCAGCAACCGACCAATCAGGCCGCTACCAACAACCAGATAACGCTGCATCAGTGTTAAACCTGCTGGTAAATCTTGCTACCAGACGCTTTGAACTGCTTGGATTTTTCGGCAAATGCCTCCTTAACGTCGTGGGAAATTTTCATCGAGCAGAACTTGGGGCCACACATCGAACAAAAGTGTGCCACCTTGGCTTTTGGTTGCGGCAAGGTTTCGTCATGGAATTCACGTGCGGTATCTGGATCCAGACCAAGGTTGAACTGATCTTCCCAACGAAATTCAAAACGCGCCTTAGAAATTGCATCATCGCGCAGTTGTGCGCACGGATGTCCTTTAGCCAAATCAGCGGCATGTGCAGCAATTTTGTAAGTGATGATGCCGGTCTTCACATCGTCTTTATTGGGCAAGCCCAGATGCTCTTTGGGTGTGACATAACACAACATCGCCGTGCCAAACCAGCCAATCATAGCCGCACCAATGCCAGAAGTGATGTGGTCGTAGCCTGGTGCAATATCGGTAACCAAGGGTCCCAAGGTATAAAAAGGTGCCTCGTGACAGTATTCCAGTTGCAGGTCCATGTTTTCTTTGATCTTATGCATCGGCACGTGTCCTGGCCCTTCAATCATCACCTGAACATCATGCTTCCAGGCAATTTGCGTTAACTCACCCAGTGTTTTCAACTCTGCGAACTGAGCTTCATCATTGGCATCGGCCTGTGAGCCCGGGCGCAAACCATCGCCCAAAGAAAACGACACATCATAGGCCTTCATGATTTCACAAATTTCTTCGAAATGGGTGTAGAGGAAGCTCTCTTCGTGATGTGCCAGACACCATGCAGCCATTATCGACCCCCCACGGGACACAATGCCGGTAGTCCGGTTTACTGTCAGCGGAATATGCGCCAGACGAACGCCGGCATGAATGGTGAAGTAATCAACCCCCTGCTCGGCTTGTTCAATCAGCGTATCGCGGAACACTTCCCAGTTAAGATCCTCGGCAACACCGTTAACCTTTTCCAATGCCTGATAGATCGGCACTGTGCCAACTGGAACCGGAGAGTTACGAATAATCCACTCGCGGGTTTGATGAATATGTTTACCGGTCGACAAATCCATGATGGTGTCACCGCCCCAGCGTGTGCTCCAGACCATTTTTTCGACTTCTTCTTCAATTGAAGAGGTGGTTGCCGAGTTACCAATATTGGCGTTGATTTTGACCAGAAAATTGCGGCCAATAATCATCGGTTCAGCTTCAGGGTGATTGATGTTGGCTGGAATAATTGCCCGGCCCTCTGCCACTTCCTTGCGAACAAATTCGGCGGTGATGTGATTACTCATCCCTTGCGGCAACTTTCCCTCCACCTGTAACGCAGCGCGGCCCATGCTCTCGCGAATGGCGATGTACTCCATTTCCGGAGTAATCATGCCCTGACGTGCGTAGTGCATTTGTGAAACATTTTTGCCCGGCTTAGCGCGGCGCGGCAGTCGGCGATTTACAAACAGTGGAATATCAAACTGCTGTTCATCCTGCTCGCGTGTGTAATTTGAGGTGAAGGCATCGAGTTGTTCGGTATCCTCACGGTCATCGATCCACGTTTGGCGAATCACAGGCAAACCAGCCTCGATATCGATGCTTGCTTCTGGGTCTGTGTAGATACCCGAGGTGTCATACACCAATACCGGCTCGTTGGGAGTACCGGGCAGATTGGGATCCTTGTTGGGTGTATCTGTCAGGTTAATTTGACGAAATGGCACACGAATATCATCACGGCTGCCCTGAACATAGACTTTATGACTGCCGGGTAAAGGCGCCGTAGTGATGCCACTGCGTTGGCTGATATCGATTACTTTTGGATTAGCTGACATTGTTTTCCCCTCGCGTTGAAAAAATCGGGGGAAATGAAACGTTGCGCGTCAGCGAACAAGAATTTGGATCGTTATTCCAGTATTGAAAATACAACGGACTGGCGATCCGCCTTGTTTCCTACGGAGGTTCTAGCCTCTTCAGGTTCAACGGGTTTCATCTCAGCCAACTCAATGGCACCCCGACAAGTATCGAGGATGGTAATGGATGCAGAGAAATTAGGCAACTATCAACCAGAGCCAAACAATCAACACATGTCACAGTGTTATCATGACTCTCTAAACTTATGACAGGCAAACCCATTTAACCATGGCTGACAACGAAACCGAGCATGACGATGACTTTGCGCTTTTTCGACAAGAAGTCAAAGACGCTCAGCCACTGTCGCAAAACCGGGCCCAGATAAAAACGCCACAAAAAACCTCGGTGCGCCTGATGCATAAGGCCAGCCAGACAGAGTGTGCGCAGGATCCATTCTCCAGTCTGATTGAGGCTGAGTTGGTGGGTAATGAAGACACGCTGTCTTATCAAGGTGATGGTGTTCAAAACCGCTTGTTTGCCAAGCTCAAATCAGGTCGGTTGCATCTAGAAGCAGAACTCGATCTGCATGGTCTGACGCTGGAAGCCGCTCGTGTGACACTGGCGGAGTTTATTGAACACTGTCAGCTGCAGCAGATTCGCTGCGTGCGCCTCATTCATGGCAAAGGCTGGAGTTCACGGCAGCAAAAACCAGTATTAAAAAGCCACTTAAACCAATGGTTACGACAACATCCTACTATCTTGGCCTTTCACTCGGCCACCATTGAAGATGGCGGTGCCGGTGCTTTGTATGTGCTGCTTCGGCGCAACGCGCCAGACTGAGCATTAACTTGGCTTAACGCGGCTGCCATTCGCCCATATCACGAATTGCATAACGAATTACTCGCTCCCAGGCATTATCGGTGTTGCCTCGAAAATCATAGGCTTTGCGTTTGAGCATCGTGCCCGTTTCAGCATCTGTGACCTCGATATGCAATGTTGAAATCAGATGACTCATTCTGAATACACTTGGCAACATGACATACCCAGCACCAAGCGCTTGCGCCAAGTCACGTTCACAGCCATTACAGCGGTGTAAATCTTGCTGTTCAGCTGCGACTGCCATCTGTGCCAGCGAATCGGCATCATCGATAACCACAAAACGGGTTTTATCTTGCAACTCTTGGCGCAAATGCTCACTGAACTTGGCAATTTTTAGAACGTTATCCTCAGCATCGCCACTGACACTGCTATCACCGGTGATTTTAATATCCAGCACCAAGGTGCTATGTGCGTGCTTTGCATGAGTATCTGCCTGTGCCGCAACAGCTATAGTCATCAAGGCAGCCGCAAAAACGCCAAGGAATTGTTTTAGTAAAGTCATCATTGTCTCCTCAATCAAACTCATGGCTAGTATGAACCTGTTAGCGTCGTAAAAATGCAGCTCAGCCGATTGCGGGAAAATTGCCCGAAAGCCTTGCTAAGTCAAATGAACCTTCGCCTGACACGTTCCGGAAAAGGTTGCACAGCCTTTATCTACAATGAGCGCATTGGTCGAACCCTTATGCTGTGTCCAGATATCCTCACCACATGGGCATAGCTCTGATATACCAGAGCAAGCACTAGTAGGTTTGCGCTAGAAGTTAAAGCGGTCTTGGCCACTATAGACCAAAAAATGTTTACCCTTAGCACGAGCCACCATACCAATGCCCAGTCGCTTGGCAATGGCAAGTCCCATTTCGGTGACGCCAGAGCGTGATAACAACATCGGTACTTGCATCTGGGCGACTTTAATGACCATCTCAGAGGTCAAACGCCCGGTGGTGTAAAACACTTTATCGTCACCGGCAACGTTATTCAGCCACATCCACCCAGAAATAGCGTCCACAGCGTTATGACGGCCTACATCTTCAATGAAAATCTCGATTTTTTCTGCTGAACATAGCGCGCAGCCATGCACGGCACCGGCACGTTTGTAGATTTCGTTATATTCGGACAGCTGGGACAATACGTCATAAATATTCTGTGCAGAGAAGCTCGGACACTCAATGTGCAGCTTATGTAAGGAGTCCATCACGTGACCAAACATAGTGCCTTGCCCGCAGCCACTGGTCACAGTTCGACGTGACATCAACTGTTCCAGGTTATCTTTTGGCTGATGCGTGGTGACCACCGCAGCATCAACATCCCAATCGACTTGCACAGAAGCAATATGGTCGATGTTATCCACCAGCCCCTGATTGCGTAGATAACCCAACACCAACAGTT
>SKGV01000144.1 GCA_007117275.1 Methylophaga sp. | reverse complement strand
GCGCAACGTTGGCTGGATCTTGGTTTTTTTAGATTCCAACCAGCGGAAATCATGAAATTGGCTGTGCCGATTCTGGTCGCCGCCTATATTTCAGAAAGGCCTTTGCCACCCAAGTTTTTCAGAATGCTGGCGGCTTTGGTCATGATTGCCATTCCAATGCTGTTGATTGCCAAACAACCTGACCTTGGCACAGCCATGCTGATAGCCACATCAGGCTTGATTGTGATTTTTCTGGCAGGAATTTCATGGAAAGTGATTATTTCGTTTTTTGCTCTGGTCTCAGCTGCGGCACCTGTGCTTTGGTACCTAATGCACGATTATCAGCGACGCCGAGTGTTAACGTTCATGAATCCTGAGTCAGATCCGCTCGGTGCTGGCTATCACATTATTCAATCAAAAATTGCCATTGGCAGCGGTGGTTTGACCGGTCGTGGCTGGCTACAAGGCACTCAATCTCATCTAGAGTTTCTACCAGAGCGGTCAACAGACTTCATTTTTGCCGTCATGGCAGAAGAGTTCGGCCTGATTGGTGTAGGTCTGCTTTTGATCCTTTACTTGCTGATCACGGCCAGAGGTCTCTACATTGCCGGCCAAGCACAAACAACATTTGCTCGATTGCTGGCAGGCAGCATTTCGCTCACTTTTTTAGTCTATGTCTTTGTTAATGTCGGGATGGTTACGGGACTGTTGCCTGTGGTTGGCGTTCCGCTTCCGCTGATCAGCTATGGTGGCACATCAATGGTGACCTTATTGGCTGGCTTCGGTATCCTGATGTCTGTTCACACCCACCGAAGGATGATGTCACCGTGAAACAACTCCTGATAGCTGTCTCAGCGATAATGTTTGCCCTGCCTGTCGCCGCCCAATTGAATCCTGAGTTACCGGAACTGGATAAGTTCATCGATGAGGTTGTTGACGAATTTGGCTTTGATCGCGATGAGCTGATTGACCTATTTGCTCAGGTTGAAGTTAAGCAAAGTATTCTCAACGCCATTGCTCGACCTGCTGAGCGGGTGCGTCCCTGGCATGAGTATCGAAATATTTTCATCACACCTGCTCGCATAAAAGGCGGTGTGAACTTCTGGAAAAATAACGCAGAAACACTTGCGCAGGCCGAACAACAATATGGTGTTCCAGCAGAAATAATCATTGCTATTCTTGGTGTGGAAACGAACTACGGTGGCAATATGGGTAGCTTTCGAGTGATTGATGCCTTATCGACCTTGGCATTTCGTTATCCACCAAGAAGTCCTTTTTTTCGCTCTGAGCTGAAACATTTCTTGGTGTTGACGCAAGAAGAACAAATGTCGAGGCTTGATCCGGTCGGTTCTTACGCCGGCGCAATGGGATTGGGTCAGTTTATGCCAAGCAGTTACCGTGCCTATGCGGTTGACTTCAGTAACGATGGCAAACGGGATATATGGACTAATCCAGTTGACGCTGTCGGTAGTATTGCCAATTATCTGAAAGTACATGGCTGGGTGCGCGGTGAGTCGGTTGTGCATCCGGCCAAGCTTGAGGGTGATGTCCCTCAAAGCTTGTTAGAGCGTGGTCTCAGACCCGCAACCAGTCGTGAAGAGCTACGTGTAATGGATGTCCACATGCCCGATTTGCCGCCTGGTGATGACCAACTGACCCTGTTTTCACTCACTCAGCTTGATGGCGATGAATATTGGTTGGGCAGACAAAATTTCTATGCGATCACTCGATACAATCACAGCCGTATGTACGCCATGGCGGTCTACCAACTGGCCAATGAAATTCGTCAGGCCTACGAGAACTAGTCTATGAAGCACTTCCTCAGAATCAATCTGATTACCGTGGCACTGCTGATGTTGTTTGCTTGCAGCACGACACCACAAAGAGAGCCGCAAGATAGCGCGCCTCATCCCTCTCAAGTGCCTGATATTGCCAGCATTCCTGATGCTGTACCCAGGCATGAACCGCCGAGTCGTTATGGCAATATGCCCTCATATCAGGTATTCGGCAAAACCTACTACACCAAAGCCTCAGCGGAAGGCTATGTAGAACGTGGCATTGCCTCATGGTATGGCACCAAATTTCACGGTCGGCGAACATCAAGTGGTGAGCCTTACGATATGTATGCAATGACCGCAGCGCATAAGACATTGCCATTGCCCACATACGCAGAGGTTACCAATCTGGAAAATGGTCGTAAGGTCATTGTCCGAATTAATGATCGTGGCCCATTTGTTGGCGATCGAATCATCGACTTGTCATATACGGCAGCAGTGAAACTTGGCATCAAAGAGCAGGGCACCGGCATGGTTGAGGTGCGTGCTATCACCCCTGGTGGTGCCAGCCCAACAGCACCCATTCATCACACTGAAACCCAGCCACAGGGACAAGCACAATCTGAAACAGTGGCGCAAACACTGTCTGCGAGTGCTGTCGCTTATCTTCAGGTGGGGGCATTCAGTACCATGGGTCGTGCTCAGGAAGTGAAAACTACACTGCAGCAGCAAATCTCTGACAGTGTCAGAATCGAGCCGTTGTCTCGGCCGCAGGGCGATGTATATCGGGTCAGAATTGGCCCATTAGCGAATGTCGAACAAAGCGATGCTTTGTCAGAAAAATTGAAACGAATGGGCTTTGCAGAGACCCAGATAGTCATTGAGTAATATTTGTTTTTTTTCGAGAGAGTCAGATGATTAAAAAGATCCAGAAACTGCTGCTTTCAATGGTCATAATGCCCTTGTCTGTCAGTTTTGCGGGCGCGCCTGTTGTGCCCAATCCTGCTGCGCCACAAATTGCTGCGAAATCATACATTCTGGTCGATTTTGATAGCGGCATTCCCCTGGCAGAGGGTAATGCGGATGAGCGGCTGCCCCCCGCGAGTATCACCAAGCTGATGACTTCTTATGTGTTATTTAACGAGCTGGCTTCAGGCAATGTCAGGCTTGATGATGAAGTGCTTATCAGCGAGCGGGCATGGCGTATGGTCGGTTCGCGTAGCTTTATTGAAGTAAACACCCGTGTTCCAGTGGAAGCGCTGTTACGCGGCATGATAGTGCAATCGGGTAATGATGCGGCTGTGGCACTGGCGGAACATGTCGCGGGGAGTGAAGAAGTGTTCGCGCAGGTGATGAATCAGTATGCCCAAAAACTTGGTATGTACAACACCAACTATACCAACGCGACCGGTTTGCCTGATCCTGACTTGTACACCACCTCTCGAGACATTGCGACCCTTGCTGTGGCGATGATTCGCGATTTCCCCGAGTATTACCGCTGGTATTCTGAAAAAGAATACACCTACAACAACATTACCCAACACAACCGCAACCGCCTACTGTGGAGAGATGAAACCGTTGATGGCCTGAAAACTGGACATACCGAAGCCGCAGGTTATTGTCTGGCGGCCTCAGCCAAACGGGGTGATATGCGCCTTATCTCAGTAGTGCTTGGAACACGCAGTGAGAATGTTCGTGCACAGGAAACCTCCAAACTACTCAACTATGGTTTTCGCTTCTTTGAATCGCATCAGCTCTATCCAGCCGGTCATGTCGTCACCCAAAGTCGTGTCTGGAAAGGCAGCGATAAACAGCTTGAAGTGGGAGTACAGCAAGCTTTGCACGTGCTTGTACCGCGCGGTAGATATGAACATCTTGCAGCCACTGTTCACCTGACAAGTCCCATCATCGCGCCAGTGACTGCCGGAACTGCGCTGGGTGAAGTTGAAATTCGATTGAACAATGATGTCATTGCCACCCAGACATTAGTCGCCATGCAGGATATCCCCACAGGTAGCATGTGGCGTCGTTTTGTCGATGCAATTTTGATGCTGATTTGGGGCTAATGAGTGGCAACAGTCTATTTGAATGGCGAGTACACGTCGGCTGATCATGCAAAAGTATCAGTGTTTGACCGGGGTTTTTTGTTTGGTGATGGCGTTTATGAGGTCATTCCTGTCTATGAAGGGCGGTGTTTTGAGCTGGAAGGCCATCTTGGCCGACTTCAACGCAGCCTTGAGGGTGTGCGCATCACTAATCCGCAGACAAATGCTGAGTGGTCTGCCATTATTCAGACACTGATTGATCAAAATGGTGGTGGTGATCAGTCGGTATATTTGCAGGTCACGCGAGGTGTGGCGCCCAGAGATCATCTGTTCCCAGCCAATACAACGCCCTCTGTATTTGTCATGAGCAACCCGATGCAGTTAATCCCCGACGCATTCAAGCTTCAGGGCATCAAGTGCATCACATTGCCGGATATTCGTTGGCAACGATGTGATATCAAAGCAATAACGCTGCTTGCCAACAGTCTGCTTAAACAGCAAGCACACGAACAGGGCGCACAGGAAGCTTTATTGATAAAAGACGGACACCTGACAGAAGGCGCTGCAAGCAATGCCTACATCGTCAAAAATGACGTTATTTACACACCGCCAAAAAGCTCAGAGCTATTACCTGGCATCACACGTGATGTCGTGTTAAGTCTTGCCAAACGGGCCGGCATTGAATTACATCAACAGCTGATCACTGAAGCCGAGTTGCATGATGCAGACGAGATCTGGATTTCAAGTTCTACCCGAGAAGTGTTACCTGTCACCGTGTTGGACGACCATCCGGTAGCAAGCGGCCAACCGGGTCCGGTCTGGCAAGCTCTGATTGCACTGTATCAACAGTTGAAACAGGAGCAGAATCTTGGCTGACAGCACACAAGAAACGCTGCTGGAGTTTCCTTGCGAGTTCCCCATTAAGGCGATGGGTCTCAGCATCAACAACTTCGACGCGCTAGTAGTCGAAATTGTTCGCAAACACGTAAGTGAACTATCCGAGGCTGCAGTGAACAGCCGGCAAAGCTCGGGTGGTAAATATACTTCAGTCACCGTGCTGATTGAGGCGACCAGCAAGGCACAGTTGGATGCTATTTATCAAGAACTCAGCAGCCACCAGCTGGTGAAATACGTACTTTAACGATCGTATGCAGATTCGTGATCTTGGCAAGGTCGACTATTCAACCACCTTGCGGGAAATGCGGGACTTTACCGAGCAGCGTCACGCTGAAACAGACGATGAGCTCTGGCTGCTAGAGCATCATCCGGTGTTCACGCAAGGTCACAATGGTCGGGCTGAACATATGTTGACACGTTCCGACATACCGCTGGTCCAATCGGATCGTGGTGGGCAGATCACTTATCACGGTCCCGGTCAGCTGGTGATCTACACCTTGCTTGACCTCAAGCGCATGCACAGCGGCGTACGTCAAATGGTAACGCTTCTGGAAGACTCCGTTATTCGTCTGTTGGCACATTACAATATACGAGCGTATGCACGAAAAGATGCACCAGGCGTTTACGTGAATGAGGCCAAGATAGCTGCACTTGGTTTACGGGTCAGGCGAGGAGCCTGTTATCATGGCATCAGTGTGAATGTTGACATGGACCTCAGGCCATTTGATCTGATTAACCCTTGTGGCTATGCAGGAATGTCAGTCACAGACATGAAACGCCTTGGCGTATCTCTGACAATGCCTCAGGCGAAACAACAACTTTCATCGCTGCTAGTGTCAGCGATTAACCAACAGGCAAGCAATACACCATGACGCAAGCTGAACACGCCAAACGTGATGTTAAAGCCCTCAAGGGTGCCTCTAAGGTGGCGAGAATTCCCATCAAAATTGTGCCCAGCGATCCCAAGCGAAAGCCGGAATGGATTCGTGCGAAATCGCACGCTGATCCCGAAGTGAGTCGGCTTAAAGGACTGATTCGTCAGCATAATTTGCACACTGTCTGTGAGGAGGCCGCCTGCCCGAACCTGGGTGAATGTTTTGCTCACGGCACGGCGACATTCATGATCATGGGTAATATTTGCACACGCCGCTGTCCGTTTTGTGATGTTGCGCATGGTCGCCCTGAGGCACTGGATGAGAACGAGCCGCAACAGTTGGCAAGTTTGATCGCTGACATGCACCTTAAACATGTTGTAGTGACTTCGGTGGACAGAGATGATTTGCGTGACGGTGGTGCCATGCACTTTACGCGTTGCATCCGTGAAATACGTCTGCGATCACCGAACACCAAGATCGAAGTGTTAGTGCCCGACTTTCGTGGACGAATGGATCTTGCGTTGGAAGTGCTGGCGCATCAGCCACCCGATATTTTCAACCACAATCTTGAAACGATCCCGAGACTGTACAAGGCAGTCAGACCTGGATCTGACTATCATTGGTCTCTAGACTTGATTCAGCGTTTTCAGAACCAGCATCCTGATGTGCCGACCAAGTCAGGTCTGATGCTCGGTTTGGGTGAAAGCATCGAAGAAGTGCATGCGGTGATGCTGGATTTACGTGAGCACGGCTGTCAAATGCTGACCCTGGGGCAGTATCTTCAACCCAGTCGGCATCATCTGGCAGTAGAACGTTTTGTCACGCCAGCTGAGTTCGAGCAACTGGCTGAAGTCGGGAAAGATATGGGCTTTATGCATGTGGCCAGCGGGCCAATGGTGCGTTCTTCTTATCATGCTGATCTTCAGGCTCAGGGTGTCAACGTTTCCTGAGTTTGGCTGTTGCGGAGCGCCATCGAGTGTCGATTAAACGTCGAGATTTTCTGAAAAAGGTTGGTTATGCCGCGGCGGGCAGTGTCTTGTCTATGCCTTTACTGGCGAGCAATACATATAAAACGGCTCCCAGAGTTGTGATTATCGGTGGTGGTTTTGCTGGCTGTACTGCGGCGAAATACATCCGCATGTGGGCGCCTGACTTTGAAGTCATCATGGTTGAGCGTCAACAGATGTTTGTGTCATGCCCACAAAGCAATCTGATTCTCAGTCACAGCCGTACTTTACAGGATCTTAGCCATGGCTATGACGAACTTGGCAATACCCACGGGGTGAAAGTCATTCATGCCGAAGTGGTTGCGATAGACACTGAAAAACAACGGGTCAAACTACATGACGATGTTCAGCTTGATTATGATCGACTCATAGTCGCTCCCGGGCTGGATCTGGATTACACTCGATTGCCGATGCTGGCGTCATTGGACGCCCAACAGCGCGTTCCTCACGCCTGGAAAGCCGGATCGCAGAGCATATTGCTTCGTGACCAGTTAACCGATATGCGCCAGGGCGGGCTGATGGTTATGACGATTCCAACCGCACCTTATCGCTGTCCGCCTGGACCATACGAGCGTGCCTGTCAGGTGGCGTTGTATCTTAAGCGTCATAATCCGCGAGGCAAGTTGGTGATACTCGATGCAAATGCCGATATCGTCTCTAAAAAATCGTTGTTTGTGGAGGCTTGGCGTGAGCTCTATCCGGGCCTTATTGACTATCAACCGATGAGTCCACTGGAATCTGTAGATGTCGACCGTCTGACAGTTGACAGTGCGTTTGACAGTTTTACAGCCGATGTATTGAATGTTATACCACCACAAAAGGCAGGCAAAATCGCCCAGTTAGCTGGTGTGGTGGATGTCGACGGCCGATGGTGTCGGGTGGATTACCGCAGCTATGAATCGCTCACAGTGCCGCAGGTTCATGTGATTGGTGATGCTGTTTCTGCCGGTGTGCCCAAGTCAGCTCACATCGCCAATTCTCAGGCCAAAGTGTGTGCTGCAGCCATTATTGCGCTAATACGTGGTGAAGCGCCTGAACAACAACCGGTTTTCAGTAATACTTGTTACAGCTTTGTTGATGATCATCAGGCAGGACATGTGGCCGCAGTGTATCGTTATGATGCAGAACAAGCGGATATGCTGCCAATGCCGGGTGGCGGAGTTTCTGCAACAGCCAGCGCCATCGAGGGTGACTACGCGGTTGCATGGGCAGAAAATATCTGGGCGGATATGCTCAACTAACGATCCGCGCATTGTTAGAAGATGTCCCCGACTTAGCATTGCAGTATAATGGCGCGTCTTTCTGATAACTCTCCACCAGCTATGCAATCAAGAGGTACTAGATGACAGAATTTTTACCGGGTCTGGAGGGCGTTGCCGCGACCAAGTCTGCCATTTCATTTATCGACGGTGAAAAAGGCATATTGAGTTATCGGGGCTATCCGCTTGAAACCCTGTCAGCCAACAGCACCTTCGAAGAAACAACGCTGCTGCTATTGGAAGGTGAGCTTCCCACTGACATCTCGCTGAAAAGCTTCGTTAAAGATCTCAGAGCGCATTATCGAACCAAATACCATATTCGTGAAATGATGCGACATTTTCCGGCAACAGGTCATCCGATGGACATGCTGCAAACAGCAGTTTCCAGTTTGGGCATGTTCTATCCCGGAACCGAGTGCTTGGCCGACGTCAATAGCTCCGACATCGAGTATGTTCGCAACATGACCGTGAATATAATCGCTCAAATGGCACCGCTGGTAGCGATGTGGGAACACATGCGTCAAGGCTATGATCCGGTTGAACCTCGCTCAGATCTCTCGGTAGCAGAAAATCTTCTGTATATGTTCACAGGGCAAGAGCCGGATCCGCTGATGGCACGCATTATGGACGTTTGCCTGATTCTGCATGCTGAACATACCTTGAATGCTTCAACCTTTGCCGCGCTGGTCGCGGGTTCAACACTAGCGTCACCTTATGCAGTGATTTCTGCGGCGATTGGTACCTTATCAGGCCCCTTACATGGCGGTGCCAACCAGATGGTGGTGGGCATGCTCAAGGAAATCGGTGCGCCTGACAAGGTTGAAGCCTGGGTGGATCACAAGCTGGCCAACAAGGAAGTCATCTGGGGCATGGGGCATCGTGAATACAAGGTGAAAGATCCACGTGCCAAAATCCTGCACAAACTGGTTGAAAAGCTGGTTCAGGAGCGCGGCGGTCATCTGGATCAAATGTTTGAAACCGCACTCAAGCTGGAAGAAGTCTGCACTGATAGACTGGGCCACAAGGGCGTCTATCCTAACGTTGATTTTTATTCAGGCATTCTCTACTCAGAGATGGGGATTCCTGAAGATCAATTCACCGCATTGTTTGCGGTTGCCCGTAGCGCGGGCTGGCTGGCTCATTGGCGTGAGCAAATTGCTAACAATCGTATTTATCGACCTACCCAGATATACATTGGCAGTGAACAGCGGGAATACGTGCCCATCAGCAAGCGCGGCGCTAAGCCATAATCGTCTTACTGGGCTGGCCAGCAATTTCGCGAACCAGCCTGGGTACCAGATAACCTGACAAGCGCTGGCGCATGATGGCAATCAGCGCTTCTCCCTGAGCTTGTGGCACATCAAAGTGACTGGCACCAGCCACTGGATCCAGCAAGTGCAGATAGTAGGGCAACACACCACATAGAGACAGCTGTTCACTGAGTTGGCACAGTGCATCGGCGCTGTCATTGATACCTCGTAATAAAACCGTCTGGTTGAGTAACTGACAACCTGCCTGCTGCAAGGCAATGAGCGCCTGCGCCGTAGCTTCATCAAACTCATTGGCATGATTGGCATGAATGACCATGATCACATTCAGTCGGCTCTCACTCAGGCTGCGACACAAATCTTCAGTAATGCGTTCAGGCAGCACCAGCGGTAATCGACTGTGAATTCTGAGTCTTTGGATGTGTTTGATTTCTGAGAGATCAGCAATGATTGATGACAGTTTCTGATCGCTGAGCACCAGGGGATCGCCACCGCTTAGAATCACTTCCTTGATAGTGCTATCAGCAGCCAGTGTCTCCAGCGTTTGCTGCCACTGACTGGCAAGTGGATTACTGCTGCTGTAGGGGAAATGTCGCCTGAAACAGTAACGACAGTGAATCGCGCAGGCGCCGGTGGTTAGCAATAAAGCCCGTCCCTGATATTTCTGCAGCATGCCCGCCTGACGAACTGCCTGATGATCACCGACTGGATCAGCGACAAAACCCTCTGTTTCATAAGTTTCATCAATCAGAGGAAAAACCTGTAACAACAGCGGATCTTTGGCATCGCCATAACGCATTTTGCTTAAATAGCTCGCAGTCACCTTGACCGGAAATTTTTTCAGTTGCAGTGGATCAAGTGCCTGCAGTTGTGATTGCAGGCCAAGACGCTGCAACAATTCTTCTGCGGTGGTGATGCTCTCGGCCAGAAGTTGTTGCCAAGGGGCGGCTGTCGCGCAGGGTTGTGATTGCGGTATCATAAGGCGCTTTGATTCAGAAACAGACGACGATCGTCCCTTAAAAGAGGTTAGCATGGCAACTTATAGTACCAATGAGTTCAAATCCGGACTGAAATTCATGCTGGATGGTGATCCTTGCAGCATTATCGAAAACGAATTTGTGAAGCCGGGTAAGGGACAGGCCTTCAACCGGGTCAAATACCGTAATCTGAAAACCGGTCGTGTTAACGAACGCACCTTCAAATCCAACGACACGGTTGAGAGTGCCGACGTCGTCGAAATGGATCTGGAATTTTCATACACCGATGGTGAGTTCTGGCATTTCATGGATCCACAAAGCTTTGAGCAATATGCGGCAGATGCCAATGCAATTACTGAAAGCAAGGATTGGCTGAAAGAGCAGTACGTTTACACGGTCACTCTATGGAATGGCTCGCCGCTGCTGGTGACACCTCCTAACTTTGTTAACCTTGCGGTTGTGGATACTGATCCGGGTGTGCGTGGAGATACTTCAGGTGGTGGCGGCAAGCCTGCGACACTGGAAACTGGCGCAGTTGTTCGAGTGCCTTTATTTATCGAAATTGGTGAAGTGCTGCGGGTGGATACGCGGTCAGCATCGTATGTAGAACGCGCCAAAGACTAATCTGACTTTGGTTTTTGCGCTTCAGCGGTCGGCTTCGATGATCTTATTGGCTTTGCCTGATGGCCGACATTGAATTGATGCAACACACACTTAAACGGCGGGCTCAGCTAATGGCTGATGTCCGCCGTTTTTTTGCAAAGCGATCGGTAATGGAAGTCGATACGCCGATGTTGTCATCGGCCGCAGCCACGGCGACATATCTCGACAGTTTCGTGACCCAATGCCATGCGGGCGAGACAGTTCACAGACGTTATTTGCACACCTCAGCCGAATTTGCCATGAAGCGTTTGTTGGCAACAGGAAGCGGCCCCATTTATCAAATCTGCCATGTGTTTCGTGATGGTGAACATGGGCGTTTACACAGTCCGGAATTCACCATGCTGGAGTGGTATCGACCAGGTTTTACCTTGTCGATGTTGATGCACGAACTGAATCAGTTACTACAGCAGCTTGGCGATTTTGCGCCCTGTGTTTATTTTAGTTACGCGCAACTGTTTAGCAATTATTTGCAGATTGATTGCCATCATGCCGATGAGGCTGAATTGCGCTTGCTAGCCTTAAACACGATCCCGGCACTGCCTGCCAGTTGGCAATCAGATCGTGATGGCTGGCTGGAGTTGTTGATGACACAGTGCATTGAACCGCAACTGGCTCAATTATCGACACCGGTGATCATTTATGATTTCCCGGCATCGCAAGCACAGTTGGCTAGATGTGTTAAGGATGCAAATGGCAACAAAGTCGCTGCAAGGTTTGAGCTTTATGCCGGTGGGCTTGAGCTCGCCAATGGCTATGACGAACTCACTGACGCCATTGAGCTACGTCAGCGTTTTGTGGAAGACAACCGCGTTAGACAGTCACTGGGTAAGGCAATAATGCCGATGGATGAGCATTTGCTGATGGCTCAAAGCCAGGGCTTACCCCAATGCAGTGGTGTTGCATTGGGGCTGGATCGGCTGTTGATGGTGTTGCTGGATATTAAGGAGATTGCGGCGGTGCAGTCGATTGGTTTTAGCGACGCTTGATTAATATTGCATCAGTCCTGGCAACCAGAGTGTTAGTGCCGGGAAGGCGATCACTGTCAATAACACTATCAACTGTATGGCAACAAATGGCCGAATACCACGATAAACATCACTGAGTTTCAGGCTCGGCGGCGCACTGGCTTTCAGGTAAAACAGTGAAAAACCAAACGGTGGTGTCAGGAATGAAGTTTGCAGGTTAATCGCTATTAAAAGCGCAAACCACAGCGGATCAACGCCCATGTAAATGGCGACAGGTGCAATGACTGGCACCACGATAAAACAGATCTCGATGAAGTCGAGAAAAAAGCCAAGCAGAAAAATGAGCAACATGCTGAAAATCAGGAATGTCCACATCCCGCCGGGCAAGCCAGTGAAGATTTCAAGAATCAGCCTGTCGCCACCCATGCCCACAAATACCAATCCGAAAGCAGTGGCACCGATAAAAATTAGAAACACCATACTGGTCAATCGAGTAGTGCGTTCCATGGCTTCAGTTAAGGTGCTCAAGGTGAGTCTTCGATGCAGTGCTGCCAGCAATAAAGCCCCCATGGCACCGACGGCGGCAGATTCTGTGGGAGAAGCAATGCCAAAGAAAATAGAACCCAACACGGCAAAAATCAGCAAGACCGGGGGAATCAGACTCTTCATGACGCTCAGGGCAAGGTTTGGCAGATCAATATCATTTTGCTGGCTCGGAGGTGCCAGATGTGGATGACGCCATGCCACATAGGAGATGTAAAGGATATAAGCCACAATAAGCAAAGTACCCGGCACAATCGCACCAATAAACAATTCACCCACCGGCACGCCAATCACATCACCCAATAAAATCAGAATGATGCTGGGCGGAATAATTTGACCCAATGTGCCAGACGCAGCAATGGTACCACTGGCCAGTGAGGGCGCATAACCTCGGTTGAGCATGGCAGGCAAAGCAATAACAGCCATTGTTACCACCGATGCACCCACCACGCCGGTGGTGGCGGCCAGTAATGCACCCACCAACACGACTGATATGGCCAGGCCTCCGCGGATCTGCCCAAACACTCTGCCCATGGTATCTAGCAATTCTTCAGCGAGGCCGGATTTTTCCAGCACGACACCCATAAAAACGAATAACGGTACCGCCAGCAGCGTGAAATTGGTCATCACGCCCCAGATTCGAAACGGCAGTAAATTAAAAAAGTCGAGGCCTAGAAAGATGCTGCCAAACAACAAGGCAACAGCGCCCAAGGTAAAGGCGACCGGAAAACCTGCCAGCAACAGCAGGAATAACACGGCAAACATAATCAGCGCCCAAACTTCCATGACTATGTCTCCCGCGGACCAAGCACGACGTATAGATTACGGATGAATTCAGCGATGCCCTGTAATAACAGCAAACCAAAGCCCAGAAGCAGCGCTGATTTGACTAAAAACCGGTGAGGCAAACCACCCGGATCCGGTGAGGTTTCGGAAAACAGCCAGGAGTTATACACAAAAGGCCAACTGGTAAACAGCACCATCAAACAGAAGGGCACCAGAAAAAACAAGGTACCGAGCAGATTGACCCAGGCGCGCTGCCGGTCATTCAGCAAACGACTTGTAAACACAATATCGACCCGCACATGGCCATCGTGTTTGTGGGTATAGGCCATGCCAAGCAGAAACAGCAGGGCAAACAAATGCCATTCCAGTTCCTGCAAGGCGACGGAACCGCTCTGAAACCAGTAGCGCATGGTCACGTCGTAGACGATTAACACTACCATTGCCAACACTAGCCATGAAACGGTTTTGCCGCTGAACTCGGTCAGCGCATCAATACGCTGCATGACACGTTCAAGATGTTTGTTCATTGTCGGGCTGATCTATGTCACAGGATGCGCTAGTGTCCCACAAACCTTCAGCAAGCTCCAGACAGCAGCGATTTAACTGGCAACACGTTAGATGATAGCTGCCATGATGGGCAGTGATGAGGTTTTTTGTGGCGAGCTTTGTTACTGAAAATGAAAGAAATTATCAAAAAAGATGGTAAAGTATATGAGTTATTTCTATATGGATTACCGCCCGATGGAGTTAGAAACTGTTAAGCAAAACCTGCGCCGTGGTTCGCAGTGGATTCGCCTGCTGTATATGCTGGTATTTGCCGTTGTGCTGTATCTGCTGCTGATGTTGCTGGCAGTGGTAGTGGTTGTGCAGCTGAGTTTTGCGCTGTTCACCGGTGCAGCCAACCCCAGTGTTCGGGGCTTTAGCAGCAAGCTGGCTCAATATATCCAGCAAATTGTCTTGTTTCTCACCTACAACATAGATAACAAGCCCTATCCTTTTAGCCCAATTGATGAGATGTTAGAGGTGGATGAGGTAATTGTTGTCGATGACTTTGAAGATGTGAAAGATTCAGATCCCAGCGATGATCATCGCTCGACCTCTTAAATCGGAATAACTCATGTTAGTGCTTATTTCACCAGCAAAAACGCTTGATTTTGACACGGTACCGGTGACAACGCTGCATAGCCAGCCGCGTTTTTTTCAGCAGTCTCAACAGCTTATCGATCAACTCAAACAACTATCGGCTCAAGACATTGCAAGTTTGATGAGTTTAAGTGACAAGCTGGCGGGTTTGAACATGGCACGCTTTGCCTCCTGGGCTCAGCCATTTGACCTGCACAACGCCAAGCAGGCAGTGCTTGCCTTCAAAGGCGATGTTTACACAGGCTTAGATGCCGAAACGCTTAATCAAGCAGATTTTGAATATGCTCAGCAGCATTTGAGGATTCTGTCCGGTTTGTACGGTGTGCTGCGACCACTGGATTTGATTCAACCTTACCGTTTGGAAATGGGCACCCGTTTCAGTAATGATAAAGGCAAAGATCTGTATGAGTTCTGGGGCAGTCAGTTACGTGAGTCAATACAGGATGAACCGGTGTTGCATGACGGTATCCTCATCAACCTGGCCTCAAACGAATATTTCAAGGCCGTTGATGGCAAAAAACTCGATGCAAGAGTCATCACCCCCGTATTCAAGGACTGGAAAAACGGCCAATACAAAATGATCAGCTTCTACGCCAAAAAAGCCAGAGGCCTGATGAGCCGCTTCATTATCGACCAAAAACCGAATGAACCCGAACAGATTAAAGCCTTTGACTATGAGGGCTATCGATTCAGCGCTGAAATGAGTCAAGGCGATGATTGGGTGTTTATCCGGGACGCTCAGTAAGGCTCGCTGAGTCAAAAAGCACGGATGCTTAACTTGAACGATTGAACAATGACGCACATCGCAATTGCCCAACCTGTCTTGCTCAAGACTGACGCATAGTCAAATGCTGCTGAGCGCTGGCCACACACTCCAGCACTCTATCTATAGTGCCAATAAGCCGCCTCAACAAGTCAAGCCGCTCGGTCAAGCTCATTGTTGTATGATAAACCCATGAGTCGACGATTATTTTTTGCCATTCAGCCGCCGGCTGACATTTGTCAGGCAATGGCTGACTTGTTCAATGTACGACAGCAAGGGCTTAACTATCTATCAGCCGATAACCTTCATGTGACGCTGGTCTTTTTGGGTCAGGTGACGGCACAAACAGAAGCGCGATTAATTGAGCTAGCCGGACATATTGAATTTTCGCCGTTCAGCTTGAGTTTCACCGAAGCTG
>SKGV01000120.1 GCA_007117275.1 Methylophaga sp. | reverse complement strand
TGGGCGATTGTGCCTGCTGCCGGCACAGGCAGCCGTATGCAGAGCGACAAGCCAAAGCAATATCTGCCTTTGCAACAGCAGACGGTGCTAATGCACACCTTAGACAGGCTACTGTCTCACCCTCAAATAACTGGCCTTGTGATAGCCATCGCCAAGGATGATCCCTGGTGGCCATCACTGGACATTCCAGCAGACTGGCCTTTACTGGTTGCCGACGGTGGGCAACAGCGGTCAGATTCAGTGCTAAACGCGCTGGATAGACTGGCAGCTGAGCAAGTGGGTGACCCTTGGGTATTGGTTCATGATGCGGCAAGACCCTGCCTACGCCATGTTGACATCGATCACATGATTCACACACTGGCAAATGATGATGTGGGTGGGATTTTAGCTGTACCCATCACTGATACGGTGAAGCGGGCAAGCTTGAATGGCCGGGTGGCTGAAACAATACCTCGAGAGGCCTTATGGCGAGCTGCAACCCCACAGATGTTTCGGTTGCAACAACTCAGACAGGCACTCAGACATGCCATTGCCGCCGGCATTAATGTGACCGATGAGGCCAGCGCGATAGAATATTTAGGTTATCAACCCAAACTTATTGCTGGGCATGCGGATAACATCAAAATTACCCTGCCACAGGACTTGCCATTGGCTGAATTATTCTTACAGCAACAAGGTGAACTTGCCTAATGAGAATTGGACACGGTTATGATGTGCACCGATTTGCGGCTGACTGTGAGTTGGTGCTGGGCGGTGTCAACATTGCCCATCATCAGGGTCTGGCGGCACATTCGGATGGTGATGTGCTGATTCACGCGATTTGCGATGCCTTGCTTGGCGCAGCGGGTCTTTGGGATATTGGTCATCACTTCCCTGACAGTGCCAGAGAATTCAAAAACATCGACAGTAGAATTTTGCTGCGTCGAGTCATTGCTGCCATTGCTGAGCAAGGTTACACGGTCGTCAATGTTGATAGCACCATCGTAGCTCAGGCGCCTAAGCTCGCACCTTTTATCCCTGAAATGTGTCAAAAACTGGCGGCTGATATGCAGATTGATGAATCTGCGCTGAACATCAAGGCAACGACGACTGAGGGGCTTGGATTTTCTGGACGCGAGGAGGGCATTGCAGCCCATGCAGTTGCCATGATTACCAGGAAGCACACTTGAAAGAGTTTGACTTCCGTGAACTGCAGCGTTGTTCAACACGCGCCCCACACTGCAAGGCCATTATCAGGCAGTCTCCAGCGGATTTTCGCGTTGCAGAAATACTGCCATTTGAGCCCGAAGGCACGGGCGGCCACCACTGGTTGTTTATCGAAAAGACTGACACCAACACTGATTGGTTGGCAAATGCACTTGCACGTTTTGCCGGGGTGCCTCAAGTCGCTGTTGGCTATGCCGGTTTAAAAGATCGACATGCCATCACAAGACAATGGTTCAGCGTCAACCTAGAAGGTCAGGAAGTGCCTGATTGGTCAGCCTTTGATAGTGACCAGTACCGCATCATCGATATGCAGCGACACAATAAAAAACTCAAGCGAGGAGCCTTGCAAGGCAACCATTTCGACATCACGCTGCGCGAGCTTTCCGGCGATAAAGACAGTTGGCTTGAGGGACTTATGCATATCAAACAGCATGGTTTTCCTAATTACTTTGCAGAGCAGCGGTTTGGTCATCAGTCAGGTAATTTATTTCGGGCAGACCAGTGGTTCAAGACGGGGCGTGCGCCAAGTCGGAGAAATCAGCGCAGTATCATATTATCAGCGGGGCGTTCCTGGCTGTTCAACCTCGTATTGTCAGAGCGCATTAAATTTGGCAGCTGGAATCAAGCCTTGCAGGGTGATGTAATACAGTTGGCCGGTAGTCGCAGTTTTTTTCACGTTGCCGACGTGGATGAGATCATTGAACAGCGGCTTGCACAGATGGATATCCATCCAACAGGCCCATTGTGGGGCCGAGGCAGACTGCCAAACTCGGCGCTTAGTCAGCAGCTTGAGGAGACTGTGCTGCTCGACTGGCAGCCATGGAAGCAAGCGCTTGAAAAGGCTGGGTTATCACAAGAACGGCGAGCGCTTAGGGTGTTTCCTCAGCAAATGAATTGGCAGTTTGTTGATAACCAGTGCCTCAAGCTGAGCGTGCAACTACCCGCAGGCAGTTATTTGACTGCGCTGTTACGAGAACTTGGTCAGATTAACGATGCCAGTATGGCTATCAACACTGGAGATGACTCATTTGAGGGTGCTGAATAAATTATCGGAGTATCGCTGGTGAAGTATGTCTTCTCATTGCTTATCTGCCTGTTACCCTTGCTGGCAACGGCAAAAAGCTGGCAGATAAGTAGTCCTGAACATCAAATGGCGCTGCTCGAATTATTCACGTCTGAGGGCTGTGGCCGGTGCCCACCGGCCGAACAATGGGTAGCGCAACTGCCGCAGTTAGGTATTGATGAACAGCGTTTGATAGTGCTGGCATTTCATGTCGATTATCTGGATGAACAAAAAGGTTGGGTAGATGCGTTTGCTCGGCCTGAATTTACTGCAAGACAGCGACAGCTTGCTCGGCTTAATTTGTTTCAAACCATTTTTACGCCCGAATTTGTGCTTAGTGGAGAGGTGGTGCATAACTGGCGCCAACACTTGCAAGATGTGGTGCTGTTTGTCAATGATTTGCAACCTGAAGCGGATATTGCGTTGCAGGTTGAACATGACGAGAATGGTCAACAGTTGTTGGTCGATACGCACGTGCTAGTCAAAGGCGAGCACAACCAACTGCATTCCAGCCTGTATCTTGCCGTGAAGCAAAACAATCTTCAGAGTCATGTCATTGCCGGCGATAATGCAGGTCAACACTTTAATCATCAACATGTTGTTCGACGTTGGCTTGGACCCTATCCGCTGGATAGGGAGATGTTAGTGAGTGTTGAAATACCTGTTGAGAACGACTGGCAGCTGGATCAAGTCACCGTGGTGGCGGTTGTGCAAAACCTGAGTGATGCATTTGTTTTGCAGGCAGTCGCTCTGCCGCTTGAAAATCAAGGAAACTGATGGATTATTTACCGATTTTTATTGATCTGAAGCTTCGAAAATGTGTGGTTGTCGGCGGCGGCGAGATTGCTGCCAGAAAAGCAGCATTGCTGCTCAAGTCCCAGGCCAAGGTCACGATTATCGCGCCGGATATTGCAGAACCTACCCGTCAGTTGCTGGATGATAGTCAATGGGCTGGACGGGTATTTTGGTTAAAGGCCGTTTTTGACAAACATCATCTGTATCAGCAACGCATGGTGATTGCAGCCACGGATGATAATGAGGTGAATCTTGGTGTTTATCGGGCGGCGAAAGCCAGGGGCTTGTTGGTCAATGTTGCCGATGAGCCTGAGTTATGTGATTTTATTCTGGCATCGATTTTAGATCGTTCACCTATTGTCATTGCCGTATCCAGCGGTGGCCAGTCGCCTATTTTGGCGAGAAACCTCCGGGCACGTCTGGAAACATTGATCCCGCCTGCCTATAGCCGCCTTGGCCAATTGGTCGGTCGTTATCGGGAAGCGGTCAAGGATAAGTTCAGCCAACTGTCCCAGCGTCGCAGATTTTGGGAGTCAGTTCTGGAAGGTCAAGTCGCTGATCATATGTTGGCAGGCCGTGATGCATTGGCCGAGCAGACATTGCAAACATTAATCGATAACACTGCAGATAATGCCTTGCAGCAGGGCGAGGTGTATCTAGTCGGTGCTGGACCAGGTGATCCTGATTTGTTGACCTTCAAAGCCTTGCGATTGATGCAACAGGCAGATGTTGTGTTTTATGACCGACTGGTTAGCAAAGAGGTGCTGGCACTGGTTAGACGAGAAGCTGAGCTGGTTTATGTTGGTAAACAACGTGCTTGGCATCAAAAACGTCAAGAAGAAATTAACCTTTTACTGCTTGAGCACGCCAAACAAGGCCAACGAGTGTTACGTTTGAAAGGCGGCGATCCATTTATTTTCGGACGGGGCGGTGAAGAGATCGCAACGCTGGCAGAAAATAATATTCCTTTTCAGGTGATTCCGGGAATTACTGCGGCATCCGGTTGTGCCAGCTATGCGGGCATTCCGCTGACGCACCGTGATTATTCTCAGAGTTGCATGTTTGTCACTGGACAGCTCAAGGAAGGTGAGCTGGATCTGAACTGGCAAAGTCTGGTTCAACCAAGACAAACCATCGTGGTCTACATGGGGCTAGTAGGGCTGCCAATGTTAAGTGAAAAACTGCAGGCGCATGGCATGCGTGCTGACATGCCTGTTGCTTTGGTTCAACAGGGTACTACGGATAATCAGAAAGTCTGGATCAGTACCATTGAAGAATTACCAGAACTTGCTGAACGAGAACAACCAAGAGCGCCGACGTTGCTGATTATTGGTGAAGTGGTCGGG
>SKGV01000092.1 GCA_007117275.1 Methylophaga sp. | reverse complement strand
CAGTTCGCTCTCAATCATGACGGGTTCAGCATCATAATCTGGTCGCTCTGATACATGGCCACGGCTTAACAAAGTAAAGCTGCCAATACGCCAAGGTTGGTGAATCTCGCCATTAAAAGCACGTGCCTGATATTCAGCCTGAACTGATTGACTTGCCTGATAGACCACCGGTGAGTGTGGCTGATAGTCCATCACTGAAATGGTGCCACCACTGCTGTCGGCCAAGGCCTGAAGATCCTCTCGCATACTATGAGAACTGTGGCTATGCAGTAACTGATACAGCGCAGTTTTATCGATGCCTTTTACGTTGCCCCAGACAATCATGCACCGCTCTCTGGCACGCGTGAGCGCCACGTAGAGCAGACGCAGTTCTTCAGCGTGTTTTTCTTGTTGGGCGAGTCGTTGTGCCTCGTGTAACAGTGGTTCGGCCAGTGCTACGCTCGCTACATGCTGCGCCGGATCATGAAACTCAATGAACTCAGCCTTGTTATCCGGCTTTTTGCTGGTCCAGTTAAATGGACAAAACACAATCGGATACTCCAGGCCTTTACTGGAATGAATTGTGATGATCTTGACTAGGCTCGCATCACTCTCCAACCGCAACTGTGCCGTTTCATCTTCCGTATCACTGGCTTGCTGTTGTCTGGCAAACCACTGATTGACTGCTTCGATATGGTGATTTTGACGAGCTGATTCCGCCTGCACCAGCTCGGCCAAATGCAGAAAATTGGTAAGTTGTCGTTCACCATCAGGTTGCTGCAATAGTCGTTGCAGCCCATTATCCAGTTGCAATAGGGCGCGAAACATTGCCATAAAACCAAACTGCAGCCAGCGCAGTTGCAGGCCTTGCAACTGCTCAATCAGGCCATTCCACTTTGCGTCATCCTGTTGAACTTGAAAAAGCTGCTGAGCTGAATAATGAAACAATGGCCCTGCCAGCACCGTGCTTAGTCGATGAAAATGATCCGGTTGAGCCAATGCCAGCATAAGACATGCAAGATCAGTCGCCTGTTTCGAGGCAAACACGTTGCCCCGACCCTGCTGAACACTGTTAATACCTCGCTGACGTAACGCCTGCTGGGTGATCTCAGCGTCTCTGTGACTGCGCACCAGCACTGCAATATCTCCACCGTTGATGGCGCGACTTTGTCGACCGTTTTCGTCAAACAATCTGGCTTTACCTGCAGCGGCCGCGTTGAGCAAACTGGCAATTTCATCGGCGATGATGTCCACGGCAAGAGTTCTCATCACTTCAACGTTATGTGGCTTGTCCGGCTCGTCGCTATCCACATAACAAAACTGCAAGGGCGAACTGTGAGCATCATCAAGCCTCAATGCAGGCTCGCCTTGTCTGGAGGCATCAACCTCAACGAAGAGAATCTCCTCATAAACAAAGGGGTTGGCCGTCTGCATAAACAAGCGATTCACCGCCGACACCAGCGAGTGATGCGAGCGCCAGTTCTTACCCAGAGTATAGGTTTCATTGGCATCCTGCTTAGCCGTGAGATACGTGAACACATCCGCACCACGAAAACTGTATATCGCCTGTTTGGGATCACCGACAAAAAACACGGGTAATCCGCTATTGGCAAAGATTCGCCTGAAATTATCGTATTGCACAGGATCGGTGTCTTGAAACTCATCAATCAGCGCGGCTTTGTACTGTTCACGCAATCGGCTGATCAGCCACTCACTTTGAGATCCCTGTAATGCCTGAGACAGGTTGTTCAACAAATCGTCATAGGCTTGCACTTTTTGCTGGATTTTCTGCTTGGGCAATTGTTCACGAATACATTTCAGTAACTGCAGGCGCAGTTGCTGTAGCTGCAGTGCGCGCTGGTTATTCAAATCCTGATAGCGCTGTTGTAGAGTGTCCATGGCTGACCAGAATCTCAGCTCAGGAAGTTCATAGCCTTTCTTTATACTGGATTCAACTTTTTCCTGAGTGGCCAGCTCCAGGAGTGGCTGCCATTGTCCGATCGAAGCTTCATCCTCAAACATCTGTGTCAGTAGGCTCAACAGCTGTTCAATTTTGTCGGGTTTGAAACTATTTTTGTTCAATGCACCGCTGTGCATGAAGGCCTTGATCTCTGCTGATTCTTTTTGCCAACAATGACCAGCATGCCAGTAAGCATTTCTCAGAGCCTCTTGGACTGCTGTTATCTGTACATCCGGTAAATCCTGAATTCGCAAATAAGGTTTACCCACCAGACTGCGAATCGATTGCAGCAGGGTTTCCGGTGTTTGTTTTCTGGAGAGTAAATAAGTAATGAACTCACGATCCATTGGCACAACATGTTTACGCCAAAAATCATCGGTCACCGCCTGCAACAGCTCACGATCATCACCTATCAGGTCCATGTCAAACGGGCTGCCAGATTCAAAGGCAAAGTCTTTTAACACCTGCTGACAAAAACTATGAATGGTGAAAATCGCTGCTTCATCAAAACTCTGAATAGCCAGCTCCAAGCGTTTTAAATCCTGCGTTCTGCCGGGCTGTTTGCTGATAATCAAGTTACGTTCATCACTCAGCTGTTTACGCAGACGCTCTCTGAGTTCCTGAGTCGCTGCCCGGGTGTAGGTGACCACCAGAATCTCATCGACATTCAACTGATGTTCCAGTATCAATCGCAGATACAGCCCCGCCAGGGTGAAGGTTTTGCCGGTACCGGCGCTGGCTTCGATCAGGTTCGTGTCGTGTAATGGCGTGGTTTGGAGATCAAACTGCTTCATAACTTATCACCCTCCATGGCATCCAAGATTGGCTGATAAAGGCGCAGCGCCAATGCCCGAAATTCATCATTTAGCGGTGATTCGGGGAACAGTAATTGATGATAGGGATCGGCATCCTCACCCGGCTGATGGCCACTGGTCCAGACCTTAAAGGCTTTGGCATCGGCACCGCTGGCACCTTGCAATACAGCAGTCGCGTAGCTCAGGCTGGTCAAGGGCAGTAATGGAATGGCTTGATGTAGCCCCTGCCAGTAAATCGCCAGCAAATCCGCCAGTAATGCGCTAGCATCATGCACTGGATTGAACAGCAAATATTTGTCTTCACAGCGCAACTGGCTCTGAAAAATCACGCCTTCAGGTTTGATACAGTTCATCACCAAATGAGAACACCACAGACCTAGCAGGTCTTTGGTTTTCATTTTTGCCAAGCGATAGTGCAGTAAACCAGCGGCTGACAAACCTTCCAGTTGACCGGTAAGCGTGAATGCATCGCAATCAAACTCAAATGACAGTGCTGGCAGTGGCGCTGAGGTTCTCAACGGCTTTAGTTGTTCGGTAAAACTGTCGACTCTGGCCAACTGCTGATCAAACAGCAAATCTGCAAAAGCCCCTTGTGGCAAAACACCGGTGGCCTGAATAGCCGGTCTTATCTCATCCATGTCACGTGCCGCCAACCGCCCTTCCAGCATCTGTTGCCTAACCGCCCAGCCATCTAGACTATTCAGTTCAAAGGGTTCACGCACCTCTAGCGTGGCATCTTCATTTTCAAAATGAATGCCCAGGCGTTGCTGGGCCAAAAAGCGCGCCGGATGACTGAAAAAACTAATGAGTTGTGACAGACTGACAAATCGCCAACTGTCTGGCGCTTCTGGCAAGGGATCGGCAAACCATTGAGGCTGTTGTGAATGTGTTTGCGCCGGTGGGCAGGCCTCGCCATTAAAGCTGAACAGTCTGTCATCCTGCTTGGAAAAATAACGCGGGCTAAATGCTTGCAGCGGATGTTGGATAATCAGCTGCGCCCAGATGTCTGTGCCTTGTTCGGTCTTGAAACGTCGGTTCAACACATCAGCAAAATCACTGATGAGCACTGATGGCGGAATCGCTGTGTTGTCATAAATACTGGTCCCGACATAGCTGATGTAGAGGTGCTTATTGGCTGACAGCAATGCTTCGAGGAACAGATAACGATCGTCATCTCGGCGTGAACGATCACCTGCCCGATAATGCGAAGACAACAAATCAAAACCCGGCTTGGGTTGACGACGTGGATAGCTGTTGTCATTCATGCCTATCAGGCAGACCACATCAAAGGGAATGCTGCGCATTGGAACCATGTCACAAAACGTCAGGCCCCGGCCCATGAATTGATACTCCGCACCGGGCAACTCAATGTGCAAATCCAGCCAGTCGTTTAAACATTCAACGGAAAGACTTTGTTCAAAGCCAACCTGCTGAGCCACCTCGGTCAGCGAATCGATTGCCTTGAGAATGGCATCCAGTTGTAGTTGCTCATTTTCATCGGCAATGGCGAACAACCGACGAATCCGTTCATTGAGCAACACTTGCCAATCAGCTGCACTGCGTGGACGTTTTAATGCCGTTCTGAAGTGACCCAACTGCTCAATACACGCATTTAATTGAGCGACCAGTCGAGCCCTGTCACCGGAAATGCCAGGCATCGGCAACTGCTGAT
>SKGV01000148.1 GCA_007117275.1 Methylophaga sp. | reverse complement strand
CTTGTCCTTACTGTTTGGCTTGATGCCGTTTTTACCTGATATTGGCATCTTGACCGCCACCGTGAATTCCATCGCCAGTGAACCTTTCGACTTTTACTTAGCCCTTTGGCATGGCTTTAACTTGCCGTTGCTGTTGTCGTTCATCAGCCTGCTGGGTGGTATCGCCCTGTATCACTTCTGGTCAGGCAACCGAGAGCAAATCGGTTCACTAACCCGAACACTAAGCCGCTTTGGACCCGAGGCCAGCTATTTCAAATGCATGGATGGCATTGTATTTAGTGCCGAATGGCAAACCCGGGTATTGCAAAACGGCAAGATGGGCAACTACATGATTGTGATGATCATGACAACAGTCATTCTGGTGGGCTATACCCTGCTCAGCCAATATGGCCTTAGGTTGACGCTAGAAGCGGGTGATGTGGCTTTTTATGAATGGGTTATCGCACTTTTGATGGTGTTTTCAGTGCTCTATGCGATTCAGACGCGCTCTCGGCTAGGTGCAGTTGCTAGTATGGGCGTACTGGGTTTCACGGTGGCCCTGATATTTATTCATTTCAGTGCACCAGATCTGGGTATCACCCAGGTGCTGGTTGAGACTTTGACGGTTATTTTGCTGGTACTGGTGTTATTCAGATTGCCTGGATTTTCTAACTACTCATCTCGATTCGAAGTCATTCGTGATGCCTGTGTGGCGATTTCGATGGGCGTTCTGATGACCCTGTTGCTTCTAGCCGCCATCGATACGCAGTACTTTGAAACGATTTCGGCCTTTTTTATAGAAGCCAGTTATCCAGAAGCTAAAGGCCGCAATATCGTTAATGTGATTCTGGTCGATTTCCGCTCTCTCGATACGCTGGGTGAAATCTTTGTTCTGGCAATTGCAGCGCTGGGGGTTTACTCAATGCTTAAACTGCGCGCGGAGAAAAGCTGATGGTTGAAGACAACAAAAAAATCATGAAAACCAACACCTTGATTCTGCACACAGCGGCACTGTTTCTGTTGCCGCTGCAGCTGATTTTTTCGGTGTTTTTGCTACTGCGTGGCCATGATGAACCCGGTGGCGGTTTTATTGCGGGGCTGGTCGCATCAGCTGCATTTGTGCTTTACCTATTTGCACACGGTGTTCCGGCGACCCGGAATATTTTGAGGGTAGCACCACATGACCTGCTTGCGATTGGCTTGTTGCTTGGGCTGGCAGCCATGTTCCCTGGCTTGCTCTACGGCGAACCATTTCTGACGGCTCAGTGGTGGGAATTTACCTTGGCTGACTCAGTTATCAAGCTTTCAACAGTGCTGATTTTTGATATTGGCGTCTATTTTGCGGTGCTTGGCAGCATCCTCACTATCGTTATGTCGCTCACAGAGGCCGAAGAATGACCCAGTCAATCAAGGAGACTCGCTGATGGAAACATTAATGGCCTATGTGGTAGGCATTTTGTTTGCCTCAGCTATTTACATGATGCTGCGCCGCTCCATCGTCAAGCTTGTGATTGGTCTTATCATTTTGAGTAATGCGGCAAACCTACTTATTTTTGCCGCTGCCGGTATGACCCGTGGCGCTCCGCCACTCATTCCTGAAGGGGCACTGTCACCGCTCGGCCCTGTCGCTGACCCACTGCCTCAGGCACTTATTTTGACGGCAATTGTGATCGCCTTCGGTGTTCTGGCCTTTGCTGTTGTACTTATTCACAGAGCTTACGAAGTCGTCGGCAATGATGATCTGGACCAAATGAAGGATACAGACACTTGAGCCCGGAAGTCGTTTTACCCATTCTCATCCCATTACTCGCTGGTGCACTGACACTCGCTTTTTGGCGATCCCAACGCTACCAACGCTGGATTACACTGCTCGCTGCATTTGCACTGCTTGCAGCTGGGCTCTGGCTGCTCGATAGTACTCGACAACATGGCTATGTGGTCATGCAGATGGGTAACTGGCCAGCACCCTTTGGCATTTCCATCGTCGCCGACCTGCTTAGTGCCATTATGATCGTATTGACGGGGATCATTGGGCTGGCAATTGCGATTTATTCGATGGTGGTCACCCCTGATCAGCATGAGCGTTTTGGCTATTATCCACTTATGCATTTGCTGCTGGCCGGTGTTTCTGGCTCATTCTTATCGGGTGACATTTTCAATCTGTTTGTTTGGTTCGAAGTGATGCTGCTGGCATCGTTTGCCCTGCTCACACTGGGTGGTGAACGCGCTCAGATGGAGGGCGCCATTAAATACGTTACGCTGAATCTGTTTTCATCAGCTATTTTCCTGTCAGCAATCGGTCTGCTTTACGGTATGGTCGGCACGCTGAACATGGCTGATATTGGTTATAAGCTGTCTCAGGTTGAACACACTGGCATGATCAATGTCGTGGCCTTGATGTTTATGATTTCCTTTGGCATCAAAGCGGCCGCGTTTCCATTGTTTTTCTGGCTACCAGCGTCTTATCACACACCATTGATTGCGGTTTCCGCATTGTTTGCCGGCTTGCTGACCAAAGTCGGTGTCTATGCGATGTACCGCGTGTTCACACTGATGTTTACCGGTGACGTATCTTACACGCACGACATTTTGTTGTGGGCGGCAACACTGACGATGCTGACAGGGGTTCTGGGAGCCGCTGCGCAATTCGAATTCAGAAGAATTCTGTCATTTCATATCATCAGCCAGATTGGCTATATGCTGTTGGGGCTTGCCCTATACACGCCGCTGGCCATTATTGGTGGCGTGTTCTACATCATGCATCACATCATTGTGAAGACCAATCTGTTCTTGGTGAGCGGTGTCGTGTATCGGTTACTTGGTAGCTATGAACTGAAAAAACTCGGTGGCGTATACAAGCATCGTCCTGGCTTGGCGCTGCTGTTTTTAGTGCCTGCACTGTCACTGGCTGGCTTACCGCCGCTGTCAGGTTTCTTTGCCAAGTTCATCATCATTCGTGCCGGCATCGAGACAGAGGCCTGGGTGGTCACTGCTGTTGCCTTGCTGGTAGGATTGTTGACCTTGTATTCGATGATAAAAATCTGGGCAGAAGTGTTCTGGAAAGCCGTTCCAGAAGGAACCGATACCACAGCGCTGACCGGCAAACGCAAGGACTCTCAGATGTGGATTATGCTGTTACCCCTAGTCGGTTTAACCCTTTGCACGCTATATATCGGCCTCAATGGTCAACCGATCTTTGAACTTGCCAGTGATGCGGCAGACCAGCTAATGAACCCGGCAGGTTATATCGAGGCAGTTCTGGGAGTATTACCATGATCGGTTTTTTCTGGAATATCCTGCTTGCTCTGGCCTGGGTGGCACTGACTGGCAATTTTGGCGGCCTTAACTTCACCTTTGGTTTTGCCGTTGGCTACGCCGTTCTGGCTATTGCTCAAACACAATTACCGGCCATCAGTGGCTATGCACAACGCATTCCAAGAGTGCTGAGGTTTGTGGGCTTTTTTATCCAGGAACTGGTCAAGGCAAATCTCAAGGTTGCGTTTGATATATTGACTCCGCCGTGGCATATGCAGCCGGGCGTTATTGCTTACCCCCTATCAGCGAAAACAGAGTTTGAAATCACCATGGTGGCCAACTTTATATCGCTCACTCCGGGCACACTGAGTCTGGACGTCTCAAATGATAATCGAGTGTTGTTTATTCACGCAATGTTTCTGCAAGATGAAAAAAAACTGCTGGCAGAACTGAATGAATTCGAGCGACGCTTGCTCGAAGTATTGCGGTGAGGAGAAGCAAGTGAGCGGTTATGTGATCAATCTGGTTTATTTGATGCTCTCGGCAGCATTACTGCTTGGCTTTATTCGTCTCGCCAAAGGACCCTCACTGCCCGATCGGGTAGTAGCGCTTGAATTGGTAGCATCTATCGTGGCGGGGATGGTGGGAGTTCACGCCATTGATACTGGTGTGTCGAGCTTTCTCGATGTAGCGATTGTCTTGGCACTGACAGCGTTTTTAGCGGCGATAGGGTTTGCACGATTCCTAGAGCAAGGAGGTCCGCGTGATGACTGAAATTTTGGTTTCAGCCCTACTCTTGATAGGGGCTGCATTAATGCTGCTGGCTTCTATTGGTATCATTCGTCTGCCAGACCTGCCCACACGCATGCACGCAACCACTAAGTCGGGTGCGCTGGGCACTGCCTTGATTATGATCGCTGTCGCCTTTTATTTTGCTGAAGTTGCCGTGGTGACTCGGGCATTGGCCGTCATTGTCTTTATCATAGTCACTGCGCCGGTCGCAGCACATGTGATTGGACGTGCTAGCTACTTTGTTGGTGTGCCACTATGGGATGGCACCATCAAAGACGACTTGAAAACCAGCTATGATCCTGAAACCCATTACCTACGTAGTGGTTTTGAACCAGACGATTCAAATAATGCTGCCAGCACCGACGAGTCTCACTCTGACGACAGGAGTCATCGTTAAATACCT